>JAOTSC010000034.1 GCA_030247525.1 bacterium
GGAATTTGGATTCACCAATCCCATCCTCGCCGGCAGCGACGGCGTAATCGTTGCCGGGCGATTTCTCAGTGCCAAATTTGCGATAACCCGCAGCGCCATGTTTCATAATGTAAGGAACTGCCGCAAGGGTTTCGACGTTGTTGACGATGGTCGGTGATTTATTAAAACCGACGATAGCCGGGAATGGTGGCTTGTTGCGGGGATGTCCGCGTTTCCCTTCGAGGGATTCGATCAGCGCTGTTTCTTCGCCGCAGATGTATGCGCCGGCGCCTCGATAGACGTGGAGATTGATTTTCTTGCCGGTGCCGAGCGCATTTTCGCCTAAGACATTCGCTTTATAGCACTCTTCGATAGCAGTTCTTACAACTTGGGCTTCCGTGCCAAACTCACCGCGAATGTAGATGTAGCCTTGCTCGGAACCGATAGCGAAACAGGCAATCATCATCCCTTCGATCAATTCGTAAGGGTCGTAGCGCAAAAGATCGCGGTCTTTGAACGTGCCGGGTTCCGATTCGTCGGCGTTACAGATGAGATACTTCGGATTCGGATTATCCTTTGGGATGAAGCTCCACTTCATACCCGTCGAAAAGCCGGCGCCGCCGCGACCGCGGAGCCCCGATGCCTTCACTTCTTCGATCACTTGCTGCGGTGTGAGGGTACTCAGAACGCGCTTGGCAACCGAGAAACCTCCCAACTTGGCATACCCAGCGAGCGTCAACGCTTGCGGGTTGTCGAGGTGTTTGAAGACAATCTTCTCAGGATTTGCGTAATCGTAATCCATTATCTCTTATTTACTTTTTACTGTAGGGGCGTATCGCATACGCCCTTCTTTATTCGAGCTCGATGAATCGAACCCCTAAAACAGACAGACAGGGGCGTCTGTCCCTACTGGGATTGCTTCGTCACTGCGTTCCTCGCAATGACACCGCGACAAGAATGTCGCGGCCACGAAAAAATCAGTCGTTCCACTTATCGGGAAGATGGTCGTTGCGCAATTCGGAAATGAGATAATCGAGGCGCGCTTCGGTCAAATTCTCATAAAAGCGATCATTCATTTGCAACATCGGAGCAGTACCGCAAGAACCCAAACATTCGGCGCGGGTCACCGAGAATAGTCCGTCTGGGGTAACTTCCCCTTCGCCCACGTTCAGTTTCTTTTTCAGGTACTCGATGATATGTTCAGCGCCGAGAATGCTGCACGAGATGTTGTGACAGACTTGGAAATGATACCTGCCGACCGGTTTACGGTTGAACATGGTATAAAATGTGACCGCTTCATAGACCCGGATCGGAGAAATTTCCAAGATTTCCGCGATGTAATCCATCGTCGGCACATCGAAGACAAGCCTCTCCTCCTGCGCCCACCAAAGCGTAGGAAGCAAGACCGACAAGCCGCTCGGATACTTTGTCCGCTCGTTTGCGATTTTGGTCAGGGTTGCTTCGGAAAGTTTTTTCATATCAGCAATCAAGCTCGCCAGCGATAACGTTAATCGAACTGATGCATGCAACGGCATCGGCGATTAAGCCACCGGTGATTAGTTCGCAAATCGCATTGTAATAGTAAAAGCACGGTCGCCGCCAATGGACGCGATAAGGGTTCGGACCACCATCGCTGACAATGTAGATTCCCAATTCCCCATTCGGCGATTCGATACTCGAGTACCATTCTCCGACCGGTGGATTGATGCCGTGCATGATAATCTTGAAATGCGTGATCATCGCTTCCATATTCGAGTAGACGTCGCGTTTGGGCGGCAGCACTACTTTCGGTACATCGGCGCGGTACGGCCCTTCGGGAAGACTATCAATCGCCTGTTTTATGATGTTATAGCTCTGCTGAATCTCTTCCATCCGGACTAAGTAACGGTCGTAGGTATCACCATCGGCACCAATCGGAATATCGAAATCGAACTCTTCATAACACGAGTAAGGATATACTTTCCGGACATCCCACTCGTATCCGGTCGCCCGTAAGTTGGGGCCGGTAAAGCCATATTCCAACGCTCGCTCGGAAGATATGCCGGCAACGCCGCGGGTACGATCCATGAAGATTCGATTACGCGTCAACAATTTATGGAAGTCGGCGAGCACTTTCGGAAAACCATCGAGAAACTCGTAGACATCCTTTTTGAACGATTTCGGGAGGTCGCGCTCAAGTCCGCCAATTCTGCCAAAGGTCGTGGTGAGCCGCGCGCCGGTCATGTTCTCGATGATTTTGTAAATCTTTTCGCGCTGTTCAAAAAAGTACAGGAACCCGGTATAAGCGCCAAGGTCGACACCTAAAATACCCATCGAAACCAAGTGATCCATGATCCGGGAGAGTTCCATGAAGATAACCCGCACATAGGCGACTTTCTTCGGAACTTCAATCCCCATCATTTTTTCGACGGCGAGCACCCAGGCGACATTGTTCGCGGGCGACGAGACGTAATTCTGACGGTCGGTAATTGTAATGACTTGGTTGTACGTATACGCTTCGGCAAGTTTCTCGAAACTGCGATGACAGAACCCGATTTCGGGATCGACTTTTACGATCCGCTCGCCATCCAGTTCCACGACATTTCTTAGAATGCCATGCATCGCCGGATGTGACGGTCCTAAGTTCAAGATGAACTTATCCGCCTCGTCCGTCGGTTCCAGATAGGTGTCGACGATGTCGCTTTGAATCGGTTCGGTCATTTGCTCTTTTTTTTTGGGCGAACACAAGGTTCGCCCGTACTCACTTTTTTGGTCTGTCGTACATTTGTCGGACAAGAATGTCCGACGTACGGGATTTTATTGTGCGTATTGCAATTCGCCCCTACTCGGAATAGAAGTCGGGGGTCTCGGTACGTTTGTTGTTGATGACACGTCCTAAGGGGAACGAGCCACGCTTCAAACCACGCGTCGGGAAATCCTTCCGTAACGGGTGCCCCTCGAAATCGTCCGGATTCAAGATTCGTCGTAAATCGGGGTGTCCGACAAAATCGATGCCAAAGAAATCGAACGCTTCGCGCTCCGCCCAATCGGCAGCGAGCCAGACATCGCTCAAACTGCGGATTTTCGGTTCCGCTCCCAAAATGGGAAAGCGCAGTCGGATTCGATGCTGATACTTCATTGAGTGGAGATGTACCACTACTTCAAACCGCTCTTTGCGCGACGGATAATCAACCCCGCACAAATCGAGCATCATATTGTATTCCAAGCCCTCAGTGATTTTCAGGAAAGTACACAGCTCGACATTCACCGCCGGATCGCACATTAGTACGAGCATACCGTTCGACTCGTATTGCTCGACAATCGCTTTGCCGAACTTTTCTGTGATAGCGGTTATCACGAAAGGATTGCGGACAGTGAGCGGCTCAGCGGCGTTCATACGGTCATTCCGGTTAAGCCTTTGGCGCGCCGCATCGAGGAAGTGGTGTACCCTTCCTGTTGCACTTTTTCCTGCAATTTCATGAAACCCTGTAAAAGCATTTCGGGACGCGGCGGGCAACCGGGAATGTACATATCGACCGGGAAAAGTTCATCCATTCCTTGTACGACCGAATAAACTTCAAACATGCCACCACATGAGGCACAAGCCCCCATCGCGATGACCCATTTCGGTTCCGCCATTTGGTCGTAAACACGTTTGAGAACCGGTGCCATTTTAATGCAAATCGTTCCAATAACAATCAGTAAATCGGCTTGGCGGGGTGAGAAACTGGGGCGTTCAGCACCAAAGCGGCTGATGTCGTAACGGGACGCCATCGTCGCCATATACTCGATACCGCAACAGGCGGTAGCAAATGGCATTGGCCAGAGCGAGTATTTACGCGCCCAACCGACTGCGGCATCCAATGTCGTGACGGTAAACCCGGTTTGTTCTACTCCCACTCTAACGCTCCCTTACGCCACGCGAAAACTAATCCTAACGTTAAGACACCGAGAAATATCATCATCGCCCAAAAGCCATTCCAACCAAGTGCGCGAAGATTAATCGCCCACGGATAAAGAAATACCACTTCAATGTCGAAAAGGACAAATAATACGGCGATGAGATAAAACTTGATTGCGAACTGGAAGCGGGCATTGCCTTTGTAGTCGACACCACATTCATAAGTATCGTCTTTGATGGCATTGTGTACTTTGGGACCGAGGATGTGAGTTGCCACTAATGCAAACGCAGCGAATCCACCTGCGAGCAAGAGTTGAACAATCACTGGTAAGTAATCAGTTAACATGAGTTCCGTTTACTTCCGGCATGGATGCCACTCGGTATACAATATTACCCAAAGGAAATCGACAAAACGTAAAGACTGTCAGAATGTGAGCCATTCCCCCCACGGGATTATTTTCACTTAGTTCATTGAACTGGAACGAAAGATACTCGTTTCCAAGGAAAAGGTCAATACTCCGTGGGGTTCTCCGCAGAATCTGCGGGATTTAACCGATTTAACTCCTCATGAAAATCGCCCGTTTCGCGAAACCGTTTGTACACCGAAGCGAATCGGATGTATGCAACATCGTCGATTCCTGAAAGCTCTTTCATCACAAATTCACCAATTCGGAGGGAACTAATTTCGACACCGGCTGCAATTATCTTTTGCTCGATTCGCTCGACGAGTTCTTCGATCTGGGTTTCAGTGATCGGACGTTTAGCAAATGCAATCTGGATACCACTCGTGAGTTTGTCGCGAGAGTACGGTTCGATACGGCGGTCGCGCTTAATGACCCGGACTTCTGCTGCCTCGATGTATTCGTAAGTTGTGAAACGCATGCCACACGCGACACATTCCCGGCGGCGGCGCGTTGCCATCCCTTCGCGAATGGAGCGCGAATCAATTACCCGATCTTCCAATGATTGACATTTCGGACAACGCATATTTTACACAAGCGCTTGAGAAAGAAGGTCTTCGATCCGTTTAACCGGAACGAATTTTACTTTAGATTTCACCGAATCCGGCATTTCTTCTAAGTCGCTGATATTCTGATCCGGAATGAAAATCGTTTTGATGCCGGCACGAGCGGCTGCGACCGATTTTTCCCGCAAACCACCAATTGGCAAGACTTTCCCTTGCAATGTAATTTCACCAGTCATCGCGATATCGCCGCGAATTTTACGTTTCGTGAAGAGCGATACAAGCGCGGTCGTCATTGTAACACCTGCTGAAGGCCCGTCTTTTGGCGTTGCACCCTCGGGGATATGGATATGCACGTCGAGACCCTTCAAGAAGTCAGCGTCCAAATTCCAGAGCTTGTGATGAGATCGAATAAATGATAATGCGATCTCAGCTGATTCTTTCATCACACTGCCTAATTGTCCAGTAAGAAACAGCCCTTTCGTGCCGGGCATCGACGTCGCTTCGATTTTTAGAACATCGCCGCCGACGGGCGTCCACGCTAATCCATTGGCAACGCCGATCAATGACGACTCTTTTTTATTGGAGTCGAGATGACGCGGGGGGCCAAGTAATTTTGCTACTTCGTCTTTATCGACAATATGCGGCGGTTCCAACTTCTTCTCAGCTTTTTCGACCGCGACTTTGCGACAGGCAGTACCAATTTTTCGTTCAAGATTCCGGACGCCGGCTTCCAAGGTGTAACCAGTGATGATGGCATCCAATGCAGACTTTGTAAACTTGATATCAGAAGGTTCCAGTCCATTTTCTTCGCGTTGCCGTGGTACTAAGTATTTACTCGCGATGTGAATTTTCTCTTCGGTCAAGTAACCGGGTAAGCGAATCACCTCCATTCGGTCTAACAACGGGCGGGGAATCGTTTCCAACGTATTCGCAGTAGTCAAGAAAAGCACTTTCGATAAGTCGAGTTCGACTTCGAGATAGTGGTCAGTGAAGGAAAAATTCTGTTCGGGATCGAGTACTTCCAAAAGCGCTGAGGCAGGGTCGCCGCGGAAGTCGGAGCCAAGTTTATCAATTTCATCGAGCATGAATACCGGATTCATCGAACCAGCGCGCTTCATTCCTTGGACAATCCGACCGGGAAGAGCTCCGACGTAGGTTCTCCGGTGACCGCGGATTTCCGCTTCGTCGCGCATCCCGCCTAAAGAGAAGCGGAAGAAAGTACGTCCCATCGAACGGGCAATCGAACGTCCAATCGAAGTTTTACCAACCCCGGGAGGACCTACCAAACAAAGGATTGGGCCCTTTGAGGATTGTTTTAATTTTCTCACGGAGAGAAACTCTATGATGCGTTCTTTCACATCTTCGAGTCCGTAGTGATCAGCTTCGAGAATTTTTCTTGCTTCTGAGACCTCAATCCGGTCTTCGGTGACAACACTCCAAGGAACATCGAGCAACCAATCGATAAAAGTGCGCGAAACGCTGTAATCAGCAGATGAGGGATTCATCCGACTTAACCGTTCGAGCTCCTTGTCGGCAGCAGCTTGAGCACTCTCCGGGAGTTTTGCAGCGAGGATTCGTTGTTTTAACTCCTCGAGTTCTTTTCCTTCGTACTCGCCGAGTTCACGTTGAATCGCCCGCATTTGTTCGCGGAGCATGAATTCGCGTTGGGTTTTGTTGATCTCCCCTTCGACTTCGGATTGGAGTTTATTTCCGAGTCGGAGTACTTCCTGCTCGCGGGTAATTATCGATAGCAAACGAGTTAACCGTTCCACTACATCGTCAGCTTCCAATAGGCGCTGGCGGTGGATTACCGGCAGGTTCAGATTTGCGCCAATTAGGTCGGCGAGCTGTCCAGGATCTTGCACATTCACGACAGCGATTTTGAGTTCGTCGGGATATTGTTGGCTTAACTCGAAGAGCTCGCTCATCTCCTCTTGGACTTTCCGGCGTAACGCTTCCGCCTTTGCCGAATCAGAGATCGTGGTGGGTAGCGGCTCGATGCGTGCACGCCAGTAGGGTTGCGACTTCTCTATTGAAGTTAACCGAATTCGGTCGGTGCCTTGCAGCAACAAACGCATGGTACCATCTGGCATCCGAATCATTTTCAAAACTTGGACGGAACACCCAATCACAAAGGTTTCATCATCTCCAAGGGCTGTCGGAAACAGCTCTTGCCCGGGAATTGGTTCGGGGCGGCGGGTCACCACACAAAACAGTTTTGAACCAGCTAACACATCGTTAACAAGTTTGGTAACCGCTGGTTCGCTTACGGTGAAAGGGAGAACTAAACCGGGAAAAACAACATTATCGATTGGGAGAACAGGCAATACTTCAGGTAGAGTTGGTCGGTTCTCGCTGGTAGGTTCATGGAGTTCGGGCATTGTCATTCACTCCCTACTTCGATGTGTATTGTACCTGTTTGCTGCAACAGTTTCTTCATCCGGACAGTGACGATGCCATTGACATATCGCGCTTCGACCGAGTCTTGTACCACAGGCGAAGAGAGTACGAACTCCCGTTCAAAAGGTCCGTAACTGATTTCCATTAGTTGATAGTTACGTTTCGCAAAACCTTCGACATCCTCACGGGAACCGGAGATTTTGATGGTATTTCCTTCCTGTACCAATGAGGTATGCGCCATGTCGATACCGGCTAAATCGATAATCAAAATGATTTCGGTGTCAGTTTCAAACATATCGGTGGCGGGCCGCCAGCCGCTGTATGCCTGCATGGATATGGGGCGATTGAAATAATTCCGGAAGATGAAATCCATTTCATCGCTGCCATCGGACGGGCTCAAACTGACCCGTAACGACTCCGACATATTCACTCCTTTTGACATCGCCTGTTTGTTTTTGTATTATTCAAGTCTATTGTGAGAAAGGAAAACAGCTACCATGAGCTACGTATGCGAAATTTGCGGTAAAGGATCGTTGAAAGGAAATAACGTTTCCCACGCCCACAACTTAACGATTCGCCGCTGGAAACCGAATCTGCAACGGGTTCGCACCAAGACCCCGCAAGGCACCCGGATGGTTCGGGTTTGCACTTCCTGTATTCAAGGCGGAAAAATTGTTAAAGCTTAGTTTGCTTTTTAGAGAACTTACTGCGCTCGAAGGATTACTCCATCGAGCGCTGTTTTCGCTTTTACCGCCGAGATTTTCTCGGCGGCTTCTTTTTCAGTAGCAAATCTACCGCTCCAAACCCGCCACATCTTGCGATCCCCGATCACAATCGATACGACTTCCGCTGAAAAACCGTGATTCTTTAAGGTTAGCGCGATTCCATCGGCAGTCCCTTTTTTTGTAAAGGAACCGAATTGGGCAACGAATTTCCCAGTGCCGTCGTTGATTGAAACAGGTTGCTTAGCCGACGAGATTTCTCCGGGTACGCCTGGAGCATTCGGTGATTTCGCAACGTGTGGATCCGATGCAACAAGGGCATCCGAAGATGGCTCAAGGTTCACTGCGACAAAGGTTTGTAAGTGCCCGAGACGTTGTTTTGCAAACTTTCCCGCCGCACCGTTAGGGTCTAAGACGAGTACTCTTTCGTACAACGGTTGGGCTGTTTTCGCATCGTTAGCTTGCAACGCTTGCACTAATACCGTCCACGGTTCGGGCAGCTTGCCATTTTGCTCGAGGGTGGTAAGCGAAGCGATGTCACCGCGCTCGGCGAGCTTATACCAGCTGGCTTGTTGTGCCAGAGCGACAGTTGCAACTATCGATAATATAAGAAGAAATAAAAGGAGTGTTTTCATTTTGCTTTAACTGAAATATTACTTTGGTTTCACGTTTTGCTGAAATCGGTTTGAGACGAAAAAACTCTCACATTAGGTCTCGTGATTGGCGTATGCCAAACACCACTGATGTACGGGCTTGGAAGCCCGTAGCCACCAGCAAAACTATGTATTGAAAGATTCCCACGCGCCACAAGAGGGACAGAACCACCGCATAGCATCGGAAGAGAATCCGCAATTACTGCAATTGAAAGCACTATGCGGTGGCGCCAACCGCTTCATTGCCTGCAATCCGGGTTTCGCTAACTCATCCACTTTCTTCAACCGGGTTAAATGACGCGCCAACTCATATTGCAGCAACTCGTTGCCGGGATTCGCTTCTAAACCTTCCCGGAGAATCCTCAGAGCGCTTTCGTTATCGGCTTTTCGCTCCGCAATCGTCGCCAGTGCAACATAGCCTTGCACAATGTGATGCTGCTTCGTCAAGAAACTCCGATAGAATCCCTCAACCTCTTCAAATCGACCTTGTTCAAACAGAATCGCTTCGAGTAATGGGAATGCGATATCGGCAGATTCAGGCGAATTTTCCATTAACAATTCGACTTCTTTTATCGCATCAGAGATTCGCTTCTCCCGGCGATAAGATTCTGCCAACCCGAGGTAAGCGCCTGGGAACGAAGCGTCATATTTAATTGCTTCCCGATAGCGCAACCGTCCTTCCTTACCTTTGCCTGCAGCTCCTAAGCGGTCACCATCAAGGGTGCAGATAATTGCCATTCGGCGGGCATCGAGTGACTTCTTGCGAAGATTGGAAAGCTTTAACGAAGTGTCAATGTATCCGCTCCAATCCCCTTTCCCTGCAAGGTATTGCAACCGGCGCTCTAATGCCCACGCATTCGATTTATCGACCGCGAGAATTAAATCGAGATGCTCGAGAGTTTTCTCAGGATGCTGGGCGACATGAAAATCTTCAGCCAATGCTTTGTGGATCGATATCCGCTCGGCTGCGCTCAACGACTCGCGTATCGCCAGTTCCATGTGAATTTTCAATGCGCGTTCGATGTCGTTCTGTTTGCGTAAAACAGTACCGAGCCAGACTCGGGCAAATACATTGTCGGGGTCTTCTTTCGCAGCGTTAGCAAGGTGCTTTGCCGCTAACTGGAGTTCGTTTTCTAATAAGGCGTTTAATCCGGTTTCAAATTCGCTTAAATCGCTACGCCGGAAAGGTCGCCTCGCCGATGAATGGTAGTAGAACCAACTCCCGGCTGCGATTAGGGAAACGAATAGTAACAGTAGAAATAGTTCGGTCACGAGCGCCTCACATTTCGAGATATCGGATGATTATTCATGGCACTCAATACAAAGTTGCGATGTTGTTGTTGGTAGTTTGATGAAATGATGGTTGTTCTACGTTGGTCAGCCTTGATTGGCTAACCTCACAGGCGATTCTCCAGAATTGCATTTTCCTTTTTACAGGTCTGGAGACCTGTCGGTACCCGTGTTAGGCAGGTTGCCTAACCTCCTTACATTTCGCAGACAAGATTGTCTGCGCTACGGCGGACAGACTATTCTGTGGTCTGGCCTACGCGCCGAATCCTTCATATTCATCGGAAGATCGTCCACTCCGGCTCTCAGTAACGGTAACCATCGGCATTGCACTTCGCGAACGGAATGCCATCTCCAACTCTTTATCCAGATTCAGATTGCGCAATCGGTTGAGTTCGTCTTTGAGTCGAACACATTCTCTTCGGTAGCGCGATACATCTCCCCGGAGTTTCAATTGTGCGGTTAATGTCATAACAAAATAGATCAGAATGCCAACGACAAATGCACCGAACAACGCCATAAACAACGGGATAGGTGTAGAAGTGTAAGTCCCGAACGTAATCGTTACCGTTTGCGATTGGTTTTGGAGTGCAAACGCCATTACAGTGAGAATCACTACCGTAACGATGATCCAACGAATAAAAGGCATAACTCCTCCCTATCCCGTCTTGCTACACCGGTTGCCCTACCAATGTTAGACTTCGAACGGCGACAATTTCCACAGGAACAAGTTCACCCGGCTTGCCTGCCGTAACGGGTAATACGCACGGCCGATTCTGGGGTGTTCGACCGATCCACTCCTGATCACTCTTCGGGGAAATTGACTCTATCAAGATAACCGATTTCGTTCCGATGTAGGAGTTAATCAACGCCTTTTCCTGTTCCCGTTGTAACGTTATCAATCGCTCAAGTCGCCGCTGTTTTTCTGCTTCGGGTACATCATCCAGCCAGTTTGCCGCTTTGGTGTACGGTCGTTGCGAATACTTGAACATGAACGCGCCAGAATACCTTACTGCCCGCATTACTTCTACAGTATCCTCAAACTGCTCGGCAGTTTCACCGGGGAACCCGACGATGACATCCGTCGAAAATGCTACATCGGGTATAATAGAGCGAATATGATCAACCAATGCGAGATACTCTTTTTTGGTGTATCCTCTGTTCATCCGTTCCAATACGATATCGTTGCCCGCCTGTAAAGGTAAATGAATATGTGGCACGAGTACTGCAGGATTCTCCACCATCGCATACAAGAGGGGATCGGGAAAATCTTTTGGATGAGGAGAAGTAAACCGAACTCGCTTAACTCCGGGTATTTCACCAACCGCTTTCATCAAATCAGCAAAATGCTCACCAGACTCCTCATCGATCCATGAATTTACATTTTGTCCGAGCAAGGTAATTTCACCAAAACCGTGTTGTACAGCCTCTTCGACTTCCCGGATTATACTATGTAATTTGCGTGAACGTTCCCTGCCGCGGGTATGGGGAACGATACAGAATGTGCAGAAGTTATCACACCCGCGCATGATCGATACCCAAGCGTTGGTGCCTTCGCCGCGAACCGGGAAAATCTCTTCATAATTTTCAAACCGGTCACGCCGCACAAGCACCGCTGGCTCACGGTCACCACTCTGAAGGTTGTCGATCAGTTGGGGTAAATCACGATAGGCATCAGGTCCGACAACTAAATCGACCCAAGGCCGTTGTTCAATTAACGATTCTTTCAGATTCTGAGCCATGCAACCAATGACGCCTAATACCATATTAGGCTTCACCTCTTTAAAGCGGCGATACTGCGCGAGGATACCCAAGATACGGTCTTCCGCACCTTCCCGTACTGCACAGGTGTTTATCAGCAAGACATCGGCTTCGTCATGGTTTTCGGTTGATGCATACCCTTTGGGGTACATCACTCCCGCAACCAATTCAGAATCGGCTTTGTTCATTTGACAGCCGTACGTCTCTATCATTATCCGTTTCATGGAACCCCCAAACGTTAGAAATATAGATGGGTAAAGAGTTCGGAGCAAGGAACTGAGCGTTTTTGGGATGAGAAAGCAGTGATACGAGTTAACGAGTCGATTGGAGCGAGGGCAAACACAAGGTTCGCCCGTACTCGAATTCAAGTAAAGTGTTTAGTGGTGCTCGGGTTCTCGATTTGCGTAATTGTATGAGAATATTCCGGCGGAGAACGACAAGAGGAGAGCTAAGTACATTGACCAATGCATACCAAAGAGGAAACCTGCCGAGGATTGCGGGTCGGCGGCAAAATTGCGGGCGAATTGCACCATCGCTGCTGAGAGGGCAATTCCAGCAACCATCCCGATGTTTCGGATGAGTGCCATCATGCTGCTTGCTAAAAACATAAGAGATTTCGGTACCGATCCAAGGAGCGCTTTGTTGTTTGCCGGTACGAAAATGGAGCCACCCATTCCGGTAATCGCAATTCCCGTGATTAAGTAAAGTGAAGAACTGTCTTCTTGTAAAAAAGCTAACACAAGGAGACCGATCGATTGGACAATCGGACCAACCAACGAGGGAATTCGAGACCCGATGCGGTCAGCCGCACGACCCGCTAACGGGGCGACAATCGCCAAAGAGAGCGGCCACACCGTCATAAACAAGCCAGTTGTTTTAAGATCGAAGTGTTTTACCTCATGCAGGTAGAATGGCAGCGTCAACATCGCTTGCACACTTGCGGCGGTAGTTAGCAGTCCGCCAACGGTCGCAGCAGTGAATGTCCGGTTTTGGAACACTTCGAGTGGCAACATCGGATGAAGTGTATGCTTCTCGTGGCGAAGGAAAATGTAGAATAGTATGCATGCAACGGCGACACTACCCACGAAAATGAAGAGATTTTTGTGCCCAGTTTCCGATAATGCAAATAGCATAACGAGCAGCGCAAAGCCGCTTAAGGCAGCACCATAGTGATCAAAGGTTTTCTCTTTTCCTTCGTTGGATGGTTCAACTTTCAACCAGAGTGATGAGAGTAGGATAGCAATGATACCTATCGGAAGGTTGATCCAGAAGATTGCCGACCAACTTCCGTAATGCCCCGCGATAAATCCACCGAATATTGGGCCGGTCAGAGAACCAGCAGCGACAACTGTACCAATCATTCCAAGCGCCATACCGCGGTTTTTCAACGGAAACGCCGACGCAATAAAACCTGCTCCCAATGCAGAACTGAATGCTGAGCCAACTCCTTGTAAAGCGCGGGCAGCAACTAACATGGAAAGTGAATTGGATAATGCGCAGAGGACAGAGGAGATCGTAAAGATGACGATACCGGCGATATAAACACGGCGTTCCCCTAACCGGGGAGCAATTGCACCAATTGGCAGGAGAGAAACGCTAATGATGAGAAGATAAATGGTAGATACCCACTCCACCCGCGTCAATGGTGCATCAAACTGCTGGGCAATTGCGGGTAAAACCAAGTTTACAGCAGACCCATCAATCGTCGCCATAAAGATGTTAACGGCAACGACGGCAAAAACTCGCCATGGATTCACGATGTTGTTTGTAGGTGTCAAGCGGCTCTTTGAGCAGAGGTGAGGAACGGAATCGCTACTTCTTCTGCGGTTGTGGATCAGAATTTTCCGGTACTAATTGAAAGACACGCTCTCCCTCACGAGCCAAATGCCATTGATAACGTGCCACCCACTCAATGGTTTCAGGATCGCCATAATCAATTGCCATTGTCAGTGAGTCAATTTCTGTGTTTTCACGCTGGATTTGCTTGAAGGTTGTATTTAGAGAGTCGAGCTTTTTCAAATGTTTGGTGTGCTGCCAATAGTACTTTGTAAAATTGCTCGTCATCAGCATTGCCAGTGCGATTAGTGATATCGCGTATAGCCAACGCTTGATTCGTGCTTTTCGGGCAACTTGGTACTCGGGTGAATCAGATGGTTTTGTCATGGCAGCACTCTACTATTTATGCGCTTTGCGCCATTGTCGGACTCACATCGGAACGCCGCAGCAGCATTGGCGAAGCGCCGGTTTCCACGGTGTCGGCAGTAATCCGGATTTCTAATAAATCTGGTTCCGAAGGAAGTTGGAACATCCATTCCAACATGACTTCTTCCAGAATCGAACGCAATGCCCGCGCGCCGGTTTTACGATCTTGCGCTTTGTGGACAATCGCTTGGAGCGCTTCTTCCTCAAAGAGTAAACGAACCCCTTCGAGTTCAAAGAGTTTTTGGAATTGCTTGATAATAGCGTTTTTTGGTTCGACCAGAATTCGCAACAACGCCTCTTCGGATAGCTCTTCGAGCGAGGCATAGACCGGCAATCGACCGACTAATTCCGGTATCATTCCAAAGCGAAGGAGATCAATTGGTTGCAATTGCCGGAGAAGAGTGTTTATTGATTCGTCGCGTTTCGCGTGGATTTCCGCACCAAAACCGATGGCATTGCGTCCGACCCGATTGGCAATGATTTTATCGATACCCTCGAAAGCGCCGCCACAGATAAATAGAATATTCCTGGTGTTGATGTGTACTAACCGTTGTTCGGGATGCTTTCGTCCCCCTTCCGGCGGAATCGCGGCTATGGTACCCTCAAGCAGCTTTAACAGCGCTTGTTGGACACCTTCGCCCGACACATCGCGAGTGATTGATGAAGATTCCGATTTTCGGCTAATCTTATCGATTTCGTCGATGTAGATGATTCCGATTTCAGTTAAAGCAACATCGTACTCGGCGGCTTGGTATAACCTCACAAGTACATTCTCGACATCCTCTCCGACGTAACCAGCTTCGGTCAATGTTGTCGCATCGGCAATAACGAAAGGAACTTGCAATAACTTCGCCAACGATTGAGCGAGCAGTGTTTTTCCGGTACCAGTTGGACCTAACAGCAGGACATTGGATTTATCAATTTCGACTCCGCTGTCGCTGTCTTGATGAATCACCCGTTTGTAGTGATTGTAGACGGCTACCGATAGCATTTTCTTTGGGAGCTCTTGGCCGATAACATGGGTATCCAGCTCACGCTTTATCGCTTCCGGGGTGGGAATTTTTTCCAGTTGTGCGGTGCGGGCACCGGTCGAACGGCGGATGAATTCACCAAAGGCTTTGACACAGGTATCGCAAATCGCACCCTGTGGACCGGGAATCAACATCCGGACGTGGGCAACCGGCCGATTGCAAAAACTGCAACGGTCGGCAACATTTCCCTTCGGGGTACGTTCAGTGGGGTTTGCCATAAACTCTATTTATCACAATCAATAACTCGAAACTGAAACACTTTACTAAATGTCATAGGATCGAGGGTTGTTGTTGGTTAATGGATTGCTATTTCTTGCTGTCGAGGTATTCTTTCCAAACGAGGGAAAGCGCATTCCCCAATGGCATCGATAGCATCTGTGCGCGGATTTTCTCGATTAGTACCGCTTTATCGCCTTCCGGGAATTCGATTCCATGGGCTTTGATTGTATTCAATAGCTCTTCGTCGCGAATCGAAAGTAGCATTTCCAATTTCTCTCCCCTTGGTTTGTTAACGTTTATGAGTTGGTATAGTTCCAATCACTGCAAATTTTCGTTTGGGCGAATGATGCGGGAAGACATTCTCTTTGCCTCCCTCACTACTGCGACAAGAATGTCGCGGTTACGGCTTGGGGCGTATGCCATACGCCCCTACATAATGTCAAAAGTAATGATACGGTGTATGCATCATAATTTCTAAACCGATCCACGGCTTAAGAAGATAAGAACAATCCCCGATTGATGAAAACGGGTGCAGACCAAACTCGTCTACACCCGCTCCTCTCCTGATTGTTATCGTTTAACCGTTCTTGAGTGCACTGACAAAGTCGGTCTTTTCCCAAGTAAATTCAGGTAGTTCACGGCCAAAATGGCCATAACTGGCAGTCTTGCGATAAATTGGGCGGCGGAGATTCAACCGCTCAATGATTCCTGCCGGAGTCATATCAAAAACTTTCTTTACCAACTTGGCGATTTCTTCATCGGGCATCACACCTGTGCCAAAGGTTTCTATCATCATCGATACCGGCTCCGCTACTCCGATAGCATAGGCAACCTGTACTTGACAACGATGGGCTAAACCGGCTGCAACCACATTTTTGGCGACATGACGGGCAGCATAGGCAGCCGATCGGTCAACCTTTGTAGGGTCTTTTCCACTGAATGCACCACCACCGTGTGGCGCGGCACCACCGTAGGTGTCAACGATTATCTTTCGACCAGTTAGACCGGCGTCGCCCTGCGGCCCGCCGATAACAAACCGACCGGTCGGATTCACATGAAATACGACATCTTTTGCCAGCATCGACGCAGGAATTATCGGTTTGATTACGTGTTCAACGATGTCGGAACGAATTTTTTCAAGAGTGATGTCTGGGTCGTGTTGTGTGGAGATGACGACCGTTGTCACTTCGACTGGTTTACCATCGATGTAACGGACACTGACTTGGGATTTTCCATCGGGACGGAGGAAGTTTAACTCATTCGATTTACGCACTTCAGCCAGGCGACGGGTTAAACCGTGCGCTAACATGATTGGCAAAGGCATCAACTCGGGGGTTTCGTTCACAGCGTAGCCGAACATCATACCTTGATCGCCAGCACCGGCCCGGTCGACCCCCATTGCGATGTCGGGTGATTGCTTATCGAGTGCGACCAACACCGAACAGGTTTCGTAATCGAACCCGTAATGTGAACTGCTATACCCAATATCCTTTACCACTTCCCGCACGAGATCGGCAACCGGTACATAGGTCGTCGTGGTAATTTCACCGCCGACCAAGACTAATCCCGTTGTCGTAAAGGTTTCGCAGGCAACCCGCCCAAATGGATCGTCGGCTAACACGTTATCAAGCACCGCATCGGAAATCTGATCCGCGATTTTATCGGGATGACCTTCAGTAACCGATTCGGAACTAAACAAAAATTCTGACACGCTATCTCTCCTGTTCGCCAAAATGGCGCGCTTTGATGGATGTAAAGCGAACCGGGCGGCTGCCGTCCCTTTCGCACTTGTGGTTCGTAGATCGTTTCGATAACTGGGGGTGGTTGTCCACACCTGCCCTGTAGTAATGAGAAGGGCGAGAGTGTTTCGCCCGTTGTTTTTTTCTGTACGCCCGTTGGACAAGAATGTCCAATGTACAGTTCGACAGACAGGAGTGTCTGTCGTACGATGTTAATGTACGAGTTTAAT
The DNA here is from genome assembly GCA_030247525.1 of bacterium. Classification (NCBI taxonomy): domain Bacteria; species bacterium. The sequence continues at coordinate 17,071 of JAOTSC010000034.1, forward strand.
TTCGGATAGTTCCGAGATATTCAATTGATGGAATGTGCCGCTAACTTCCGCTTCCGGACCAATTACCGACGCCGACATTAACATCGCCGAAACTTTTGCACCGCGTTCTACGATACAATTCTTGAGAACACTGTTGCAAACCGATGCGCCGGAACCTATTGTAACATAGGGGCCGATGACAGAGCCGGATACGCTTGCCGTACTGGCAATCGAAACCGGTGGAATTAATACGGTGTCGACACAATGAGATGGCATCGAATGTCCTTCCTTGTGTCGTCTTTGCAGGAAATGCCGATTTGTTTCCAACAATGTTTCCACTTTTCCGCAATCGTACCAACCGGGCACTTCAAACGTAGTAAGTAACGTACCACGTTCGACCATTTTATGCAATGCTGTCGTTAATTGGAACTCACCTCGCACCCGTTCATTCTTCACCATCATTTCGGTAAGAACTTCGCGTAACAATTCACCTTGGCGTAACCAGTAGATTCCGACAATCACTTCCTTGGAAATCGGCTGTTCCGGTTTCTCTACTAAATCGGTAACATAGAGACCGGTCTTAACCACTACTCCGAACCGGCGGGGGTCTTCCACGGTCTGAGTTCCAATCGAGCTATACTCCCCATGTACAACTTTGGGCAAATCGGTTTCAAACAGAGTATCACCGAGGATGATTAATACTTCTTCTTCACCGGCATCCAAACCGAGTGAAACAGCTTGTCCCAAGCCTTCCGGATCGGTCTGCCATCGAAACTCGGCAGGTAAATCGGGAAATTGTCTTTTAACATACTCAGATATTTGTTCGCCAAGATGTCCGATAATAAACACGACCTTATCGGGATTCAACCGCTCGACTTCCAACAGGATGTAATCGAGCATCGGTGCCCCAGCTACAGTCAGTAGCGGTTTGGGGACGGTAAGGGTATGGGGTCGTAATCTACTTCCCACCCCTGCAACCGGTATAATCACTTTCATAAAATCCTCAAGCTCAGCTACCCACGGTTTCGATTCGTGAGGATAAATCCGTTATTTCGTGTTACGAGATTTCAGTTTGGTAATCGCAGGTATCGGCGTAGGATCGACTTGATTTGTCTGTGCTACTAACAAACTGGTTCGGTCACCGAGGGCAATTAGGTAAAGCATCGATGCAATCGACTCATCCCCTCGGGTAATGACTACGGGAGGATAATCGGACTCCCGGAGAAGATTGATTGCCGCATCAACAGTATCATCATCATTGGGATCGCGGAAAACAATCATTTTAATTGCTCGGGGACGATGAGGATCGTCACAAATTCCTTCAATTTCATTATGAAATGCTTCGGGCAGGATAGCGAAATGAGCTGGTGCTTTCGCATTCTCGGAGAACTGGTTTGCCCAGCGTCGAACAACTCCGGCTAATCTGCGTGAAGCCCACAACCACGTCAGATTGGAACCGATTTGTTTGGCTAACGCGAATGATGGCGATTTAACAGGATCGTTAAACAACTGCTCAGCAGCGCAGATTTTATCGGCGGCTTCGCGCAATTCTGGTTCAGGATTGGGAACAACACCAATTGTATGCAACAACCGCCATAGCCCACCGAACAGATACCCCAATGCTGCCCGTGGCGCCATGCCACCCGGTACGATCAATAACAAGTAACTCAGCTCACTTGCCCATTCGGCTAATTTTCCGCCTGAAGTAAGCACAGCGATTTGGGCTCCGCGAGCGACTGCGATCCGGGCAGCGGAGAGAGTCTCTTCGGTGTTTCCGGAATAGGAAACGACAATCACTAAAGTATCCCGATCAACCCATACGGGTAGTTGTGGATCGCGGTTCACTACTAATGGATAGGCGATTCGTCCTGCCAGTCCGTCAACCAGCAAATCGGTACCAATTGCCGACCCACCCATTGCACAAACCACAATTTTTGAAAACTTCTGTAACGGGGCATTGCCTTGCATCGACAGAGTCAGAACATCGCGCAGATGGCCGGGAAAGTCGGCTACCCACTGCGGCATCGGGTCGGAAGTCGAAGGACTCCATTCGGTCGTTGACATTGCGCATTCTCACATTCGTTAGATTTTGATAGAAAACTCAAAACAAACTTTAAGTATAGATGTCAAACATGTTCATTGCAAGAACGATACTCACCACAGATGTGTTATTTCCAGTTTGCAATAAAAAAACTTTCAGCATCATTTATGTTGGATAACGATAACGGTCATTGTACTTTTGGTTGCCTATTAGGCATTCGTCTGATGTGTTTGGAATTCGGTAAGTTACGGAGTAAAGGATGAAAAACTCGACTAAGCTCGTTATGAGCTTACTTTTGTTGCTCGGCATTGCCGCGCTTGGTTTCGGTTATCCGCGCACTGTGTTGTTTGAAGAGTACACGAGCACCACTTGAGGCCCTTGTGCGGCAGCCCATACGTGGCTCGACCCTTTCCTTGCGGGCCAAGGAACTCAAAACATCGCAGTCATAAACTATCATATGAATTGGCCGTCTCCGGGAAACGATCCATGGTATGCCGCCAATCCGACCGAAAGTCTGTGGCGACGCAATTATTATGCGGTCAACGCAACTCCCACCCATTTAATCGATGGCGCTTCTGCGGGTGGTAGTTTAACTTCTGTTACCAGTGCATACAATGCCCGCCGTGCAATCGACGCGCCGGTTTGGCTGAAGTTACGTGGCGCACCTTCCCCTAATGGCGATTCGATTTATTGCTACATCAAAGCGGTCGCAAATACTGCCAGCGCAACGAATACCCGTTTGCGCGTAGTGATTGTCGAAAATGAAGAATTCTGGACAACTCCTGCACCGAATGGACAAACGCATTTTCCATTCCCGTTTGTCAAGTTTGGTAACGATACTGCTGGTTTTACATTTAATCATAGCGGTATTGTGACGGATACGATGACGTTTATCGCTCGTTTCCCGTTACGGACAACCGGTCAACAACCATACACACTTGACAATTGCGGTTTTGTGGCATTTGTACAAGCGCCAAACCGTGAGATTCTGCAGTCTTCTTACAAGAATTTCAATTCAATCATCTTTCCGAAGGGAAACGAACGTGTCTTCATTACAGATTCTGCACGCCTCCGTTGGGATGCAGCCGGATTTGGCGATAGCGTTACAATCGAATTGAATACGAGTTATCCAACTGGACCGTGGACAGAACTTGTTGCATCTACCGCGAATACCGGTTCGTGGTTGTGGACAGTAACCGGACCGGAAACAAACTCCGCTCGTATTCGTGTTCACTCCGCAGGTAATATGGATGATGCCGACATGTCGTTGGGGAATTTCACAATCGCATCTTCGGCGCAAGTCATCATATCTCCGAATCCGATTACAGCGACAATACCTGCTGATGGATCGTTGGATCAAATGATCACGGTTACCAATAACAGTGCGTTTACCTATAGTGCGATTCTTGAACCGGATATGGGGGTCGAGAATTACGAGTATAACAGCGGCGACGCCGATTGGGTTGATGCCACCGGCGGTCAGATTGGACCATCAGGTGACGATGTTGTTGTTGGTCCGTATCCGTTGTGGTTCCCGTTTTCCTTCTACGGTCAAACTTACCAGAATGTCTACATGTGTACGAATGGATTTATTTCTTTCGGGACTTTTGCCGCGGGAAATTCTTATTCGAACACCAACTATCCAACGAATGTTGCAGCTACGATGTTAGCTCCGTTCTGGGATGATTTGAATGTGTCGGGGATGGGTACTACCTATGTTCTACTCGATTCGACAATGGCGGTTTTTTCGTGGGAGAATGTTCCATTGTATGGTGTAGCATCTTCCTCGATGACTTTTCAGGTGGTATTGTACCAGGACGGTAGAATCGTCTATAACTACTTGAATATGACTGGAACAACGAACGGCAGTACCGTTGGTATGCAGCAGTCAACCAGTAATTACTTGACGGTTTCCTACAACCAGACATTATTGGCGAATATTGGTCATTACTTTACGATGACCCATCGTTGGGGCATTCCGTCGCTCATGACATTCGATGTCGCCGCCGGTGGTTCGCAGCAATTCACTTTGCATTACGCTGGTGCAGGCCGCTCGAATCAAGTATTGAATGGTGGTATTCGATTTGCAGGAAACACCATTCCCTTCTCTGTGCCTGTAACGCTTACGGTGGAACAGTCGGGGATGAATGAAACCCCGTCGATCCCGTTGGCATTTGAGGTAGGCGAAGCGTATCCAAATCCATTTAATCCAAGTACAACCATTCGGTATACGGTGCGAAATGCTTCACCTATATCGATGTTGTTGTATGATGTTAATGGACGTTTGGTACAAACGGTATTGCAAGAATATCGCGATGCCGGTGTCTATCATCAGACGATTCGCGGCGATGTGTTGGCATCGGGGACATATTTCCTGAAAGTTGAAGCGGGTAGCTCGTTCTCGGCGATTCGGAAGATTGTTCTAATGAAGTAACGGTATATTGGTCGTATATCGATAGTATCTAATGAATTACGGCGGTCACACCATGTGGTCGCCGTTTTTCTATCGCAAAGAATAACCTAACATTTACTCGGTTCGGGTTCTTTCTCTTGGTGAAGTAAAGAAATAACCCGAAAACTCTCTGATATTATCTAATGTTGTATCGAATCGTTGGGAGTGTTATCTTGTTCTCACAACGTATTTCGTCTTCGTATTCATTTACCTCATCAGTCTTCCCTTACTTCGGAACACAAACTTGTGTTGTTCCGTTTCGCGCATTCCGAATGGAGTGCTCCCTGGAGGAACTTCTATGTCTAAAGCTATTCTTCTCGACTTTACAAAATGCATTGGATGTCGTGCATGTGAAAAGGCTTGTGCAGAAGAGCATCGATTACCCGACGATCCGCCGACCGATAAGTTGAATTATAAAAATTATACGGTTGTTCTTCAGCGGGGTAATCAATACTTCCGCAAGATGTGTATGCATTGCCAAACCCCGGTTTGCGTATCGGTCTGTCCGGTTGCCGCTTTGGAAAAGACCTCCGATGGTCCGGTGATTTACTACCCAGACAAATGTATGGGTTGCCGCTACTGTATGATGGCTTGCCCATTCCAAATTCCGAAATACGAATGGGAGAAACCGGTACCCGTAATCCGGAAGTGCATCATGTGCAATAAACGGGTTGCCGAGGGATTGGAAACCGCGTGTGCGTGGGTCTGTCCGACTGCCGCGACCCGGTTTGGCGACCGTGAAAAGTTGATCCAGATTGCCGAGCGTCGATTCGCCACGTTCCCGGGGAAATACGTCGAATATCTCTACGGTAAAAATGAAGTGGGCGGTACTTCAGTCATTATGTTATCGGGGATTCCGTTTGAGGAAATGGGTTTCCGGATGGACTTGGGAACCACTGCACTACCAGAATTGACATGGACAGTCATGAGCAAGATTCCCAATGTTGTCATGACCGGCGGCATCTTGCTTGGCGGCATTTCTTGGATTATTCACCGTCGGATGCAAATCGATCAGGAAGCGCACAGCCACGATAAAGATCATGGTAATGGAAAAGGGGGTGGGAAATGAACGCAGTCCTCACCGCAGTGCGCCATGAAATCGATGGCATGAATTGGAAGCGGAAAGCGGCTTGGGTCGTTGTCATTTTCTTGCTGCTGCAAGGTCTGTTTTTGACCGGAAAACGGTTCATTTTTGGACTTGGAGCAGTTACGAACCTAACGGATGAATTTCCATGGGGGATGTGGATCAGTTTCGATGTGGTCGGTGGGGTCGCACTTGCCGCCGGTGGATTCACACTCTGCTTTCTTGTATATGTCATTGGTTACCATAAGTTTCACGACATTGTACGTCCGACCGTGCTCACTGCATTTTTGGGGTATGTCTTAGTTGCAGTGGGATTGTTATACGACCTTGGTAAGTACTACAATGTCTGGCACCCGATGATCATGTGGAATCCACATTCGGTGATGTTTGAAGTTGCCTGGTGTGTTATGCTTTACCTAACGGTGCTGTTTCTGGAATTTGTTCCGGTGGTGTTGGAAAAATTCAAGTTAGTGAAACCGCTCAAAACGCTGCAGAAGTTCACGATTCCATTAGTTATTGCCGGGGTGTTGCTCTCGACACTGCATCAATCCTCATTAGGTTCCGTCTTTTTAATCGTTCCTGAAAAGCTGCATCCACTTTGGTACACGCCGATTCTACCGCTGTTGTTCTTTTTGTCTGCAGTGGTGGTGGGACCAGCGATGGTCATCGTCGAGTCGGAGTTGAGCGCCCGGGTATTTCGACGCGGATTGGAACTTAACATACTTAGCGAATTGGCGAAGTATCTGCAGGTAGCGCTATTCGTTTACGTCGGATTAAAAATTCAAGATTTTTTCGTTCGGAAAGTGGTCGATCAAGTTTTCACGATGCACTACGAGAGCCTGTTCATGTTGCTCGAATTGGGGTTGCTTGTCGGGGCAATGGTTATTCTCGCATTTCCAAAAATGCGAACGAACTCGCGCGGGCTGTTCTGGGCTGGTTCCTTGGTTGTTATCGGCATTTTGCTTAACCGGTTCAATGTAAGCTGGATCGGCATGCAGCGAGGTTCCGGTGCTACGTATATGCCTGCCCTGAGTGAAATTGGCGTATCGCTGTTCTTAGTAACTGCGGGAGCATTAGTGTTTTATTTCGTCTGCCGATTCTTCCCGATCTTTCCGGCTATTTCGGAAGAGGACACTGAACGAATCGAATCGCTTAAAAGCCGCAAAGAAAAGCGGCTAAGCGCTCAAGTAGTCAAATAATGCCAGTTGTATCGTAGTTTCGAAATTTGAGGTTCGTATGAAAAAGAGTATTCTTTTCACCGTAGTTTTGTTACTTTTAAGTGCATCGATGTTGGCCATCGGCTCTCAACCAGTGAAGCATCCCGATCCAAAAAGCACTGCGACCGTTGGCGAGAAACAAGTCGAGAAGAAAGATTCGGTTTCGATTCTTTACGATTGGCAAAATCGAATACGACCGATTCCCGACGAGCATGTGTTTCAGACGAAATATCTGGGTGGTACTCAGATCGTTTTCAACCATAAGAAACACGTCGACAGTTATAAACTGGAATGCATAAACTGTCACCATGTCGAGAGCTGTAAGCACTGTCACAGCAAAGAAGTGAAGACGATGGACATCTCGGAATCGAAAGTGGCATTGCATGAGAATTGTTTTGCCTGTCATCGCAACATGAGTTGTGTGGAGTGCCACAAAAAATAACAAGTTTGCCGGGGTACTTTATCGTATCCCGGTGAATCAACGGGTCGATTATCAGTCGATTCATGATAACGTTCCAAAACGATTACGAGGGGGGGAATTGTGCGGATTTGGAATGAGTTTGTCTCAGCGATCAAGGAAGTATTTCTGCTTCCGTTTTATTTGTTGCGTGTAGGATTCTCCAAGTTTACTTCGTTAGGCGTCCGACGCATCGGGTTGCTCACGATTGCGGCGGTTATACTTACAGTTACTACGGCAGTAATCTTTGTGAAGGCAACATCGACGCCGTCATTTTGCCGCTCGTGCCACATCATGGAACCGTATTTCGCCAGTTGGGAAGCTTCATCGCATAAGAATGTGCAGTGCATTCAGTGCCATATTCCTCCAGGTCTCGCGGGAACAATCGAAGGAAAATTTGTCGCTGTTTCGATGCTTGTAAATTATACCACCGGTTTATACAAGCGTTCTAAACCCTGGGCTGAAATCGACGACATCAATTGTACTACCAGTAAATGCCATGACCCTAAAAAGATGACCTCCGAAGTCGAGTGGAAGTACGGTATCAAATTCAACCATACCAATCATCTTTCTCACGAAGTCCGGAATAAGCAGTTACGTTGTACATCCTGTCACGGTCAAATTGTACAAGGGGCACACATTAATGTCACTGAATCTACTTGCTTCCTATGTCACTTCAAGAGCGAGCATGAGAGTGGAGTAAAGCCAAAAAACGGTCTTGTGTTAGCAGCCGATAACTCCCCGAGTGACAAAGAGAATGTGAACGTGTTTCAACAAACATCCCGAACAGCCTGTACGAAATGCCACATGGCTCCAGTACCTGTAGAGGGTAAACCAGCTCCGCGTTACGATCATACCGGGATTGTTGCCAAGAATCTTGATTGCAAGTTGTGTCATGGTTCAATGAAGAGTGGAAACGGCGATGTTCCTCACGAGCGTTGCAACATCTGTCACGCTTCCATCGATCACCTAAACCGGATCGATGATGTGGAGTTTATGCACCAGAAGCATGTCACTGACCGGAAAGTCGATTGTCAAAATTGTCATACCCCGATTCTGCATCGCTCATTGTCTCGGAACGAAGCGCCGCAAAACGATTGTCAAAAGTGTCACTCGAATCTCCACACAGCGGCAGAACAGGTTTTCCGTGGAACGGGCGCTATCGGCGTACCCGACCGACCCGACGCGATGTGGCAAGCTGGATTGAATTGCGCGTCGTGCCATACTGGTACATTCGATAAAGCGCATTTCCGCGGGGCGAAATCATCGAATGTACAGTGTGCTCCGTGCCATGATGCAAATTATGAGAAACTTATTCCACAATGGCGTAACGGAATGAATTCCCGGATTCAACAATTGCAGTCGATTGTCAATCAGGCAAAGCGACAGGCGAAGAGTCCGGAACAAAAACTGTCCCTCGATTTTGCCGAGACGAATCTTAGTCTACTGCGGGACGGCGGTGCGTATCACAATATCATGTATGCGGAAGACGTATTGGCAGTATCCTATGACCAAGTGAAAACAGCAGTTCCGAATGTGCCTTCATTTGCTGTGAAGCAGACATCGCATTCTTCCGGTTCGAGCCAAGGTGGAAAAGACTGTGCAACCTGTCACACCGGTATCGAATCGGTCAACAAGTTGGTGAATGGTCGAACATTTCCCCACAAGCCGCACCTCAGTGCAAAATTGGAATGCGCAAAATGTCACAGTGTCGATCAGCATGGTAAAACGCTGCCCGATGTATTTAAGTGTATCGATTGCCATCACGAGCGTGCGAAGGATGAAGTAAGTTGTAAGAAATGTCATCGTGACCAAGTAGCGATGTACTCTGGTTCGGTGGTAGGGACTCCACCGTTACCGGCAGCAATGTCGGTCGCAGAGGTCGAATGCAGTTCGTGTCACGGCATCGGTAAGGATATCACACGACCAACACCGGAACAGTGCGCTGATTGTCACGACAAAACGTATGTGCTAACGCTCGAGACGTGGCGCAAAGAGACCGGCAGCGCATTAATATCCGCAAAGGCGCGTGCAAGCGAGTTATCCGGATCGGAAAAGTTGGAGTTGTTACGGAAGATTCGTGCCTTCGAAAATGATGGATCGAAGGGAGCGCATAACCCGGAAGCGGCATTGAAACTATTGAAGTAATCCATTCAATGTAGTCAATAAAAAAGGGCGGACTCGCTGTCAGCCCTTTTTTACGTGAAGGGGTTGAAGCCCGATACTGCCTTTTCTGAAACCGAAATCTCAATGGACAGAATAAAGAACGATGGCTTGTTCGGTACACCTCGAATAACGGACTTTATAGCCTGCATCGACCATCCCATTCTACTCACACAATCAAATTGTTCTTTGATTAGCGGCGGTTGCGAAACTTATCGAGTTCACGGCGATCTTTTTTCGATGGGCGGGAACCATTATCACTGAATTTTTTATCGGCTTGTTTCATCTGCTCATACC
>JAOTSC010000035.1 GCA_030247525.1 bacterium
ATACCCTTCAAGACGATGATGAACGGAATAAATCGCTTGCTCGACTGCGAGCCGATATGAACATCGTCGTTGGTGAGACCAGTTTGTTTGACGATGGTCGCCGTACCGCTACCGTTCGCGCAGTCACTGACGTAACATTAGGGTGCATTACCCGCATCGATTTAATGCGGCATTGCCAGCACCATCCGGAGTTCGGATACCGAATATTCTACAACATGGGTAAAATTCTGAGTAAGCGATTAGCTAATGCGAACATCAATATGCTTAAAATTTCAACTGCATTTGTACTCGCTTTAGAACGCGGCAGATAACCAATGGTTGGATAAGGAGTCGGTACTGTGAAAACAAACGATGAATTGCTGCATTACCGTTACCGCGGTGCTCGGGCGATGGTTTTGCTGCACGACAAAGAAATGCGGGAGTGTGTCGCAACATTGTTGCTTGCCCGATCATCTGGTATAATCATGCCACCTGCTGCCGACTCCGATTACAAATCCTACGAATCGCTGCTCGTGCATATTCTGGGTGCAGCGCGCAGTTATATGACGTGGTTTTGTGAAAAATTGGAGTTACCCGACCCCGGTATCGAACGTCCACCATCTGTTGAGAATGTGATCGAGCGTTGTTCAGACTATCTAGAACACTTGTTAACTCAATGGCGAATTCCCTTGGCGAATGTTCCTGAAGAAGCGTTCGATATAGTATTCAAGTCGCGCTGGGGAATCGAGTATTGTTTGGATGGCATGTTGGAACATGCAGTGATGCATCCGATACGGCATCGCTTTCAGATTGAGGAGTGGATGGCGGAAAAAAATGCGTAAATCCTCACCGGCAAAAAAAAGTATCGCAAAAACACCGAGCAAGGATGAACTCACTGGTTTGGTGATACAACGCGCTGGCGACCGGCTGATCGTGAATACCGACGCCGGTCTTTTTCTTTGTTCTGGACGGAAACGGTTCCGGTACTTTCACGAAACCACCGGTGGTGTTTTGGTCGGCGACAATGTTTCGATTACGGTTACGGATACCTACCCCGAGAAAACTGCCAGTGGAGTGGTAGGCGAGGGGGGGATTCGCTCGGTGGTCGAACGGAGAAATGCATTTCTTCGCGGCGATCCATTTAATCCATCGCAACCGATGGGTATCGCAGCCAACATCGATCGCATTATTGTAATCGGAGCCGTTTACGAACCGTCGACTTCCTTTGGTTTAATTGACCGACTGCTGGTAGGTGCAGAGGCGAGTGGCGTCGAGAAAATCGTTTTGGTTTGGAACAAAATCGACTTACTCGAGGATGGCGAGAAGTTTGTTAAATCCGACTTTTATCAAGAATATCAATCAATTGGGTATCCCGTCATTGGTGTTTCCGCTGCAACCGGAGCGGTGTCGCCATTACTGAAAAACATCGAATCGGGACGGTCGTTGCTCCTCGGAGCGTCCGGGGTCGGAAAATCGACGTTACTCAATTGTTTGATACCTGGGTTGCAGTTAACGACCAATCCAATCTCGGAAGCTACCGGGAAAGGTGTACATACGACGACCGTTGCCAGGATGTTAACCTTACCTTCCGGAGCTGAGATTATCGATACCCCCGGGGTAAGAAGTTTAACGTTAGTGGGCATCACAAATGAGTATGTACAGTTCTTTCCAGAGTTTCGCGAATTCATGGGGAAATGCAAATACTCCAATTGCAGTCACATCGACGATGCCGGATGCGCAATACGGGCGGCAATGGATGCCGGTGTCATCCGGGAGTTCCGGTACAACTCTTTCCGCGACTTAACGTTGAATGAATCCTAACGTTATCGATACAACTGTGTTGTCATCAATTTCTACTATATTTTATGACATCAAACGAATTGAGTGGATTATTTCGTAATGCTATATTGCAAGGGAGTTCCTGAGAATGCTTTGCTCGCTGTTTCCGGCGGTGGTGACAGTATGGCGTTACTGTACATGATGACTGAGCAGAAAATTCCGTTTGCGGTCGGGCACATCCAACATGGGGAAACGATTCCACAGATAGCTGCCGCTGAATTGGTCGAATTAACGGCACGGAAGTTACAACTGCCTTATCATGTAAAAGCTGTATCAGCGCCGAGTCGTGGGGGTTCCGGTTACGAGGCAAAAGCCCGAAAGTTGCGCTACCAAGCGTTTAGCGAATGGATAATACAATTCGGGTATACTGCGGTCGCCACCGCGCATACGCTGGATGATGTAGCCGAAACCGTAGCCATCGCCACATATCGTAAACAGGGCATTGTAGCCTTAGCAGGAATACCGGAGAATCGGACAATCCAGATTTCCCCGGGGACTACGACCCAGGTTGTTCGACCGTTAATAAATTATCTGCGACAGGAGTTGCGCGATTGGCTGGAAAGCCGCAATTTGGAATGGTTTGAGGATCCAACGAACCTTGATCCCACTTATGGGTTGCGGAACCGGATTCGTTACGAATGGAGTAAGCTGTCGCCCCTAGAGTATGCTGCAAAGATTTCCCAGCAGCTCCAAATCGCCAATTCTGCACACCGGCGGATTGTCATTGCAGAGGAAATCGTTAACGAAAGCTGGAAACATGTCGCAGAACTACACCGGAATGAGGTGCGCTTACCGACACCGTGGCTAAGGTCGCTTGATTCCGATGCGTTACAAATGGCACTTGTCAGAATCGTACGCCATTTAGGACAGGAGGCCGGCGGCTTACCGGGGGGACATCGTCGGCAATGGGAACACCTCCTGAATGTGGGCGGGTGGGGAACAGTGGGATCGCTCGGTAAAACGTTAGCGTACCGGATAACCAAGCGACAATGCTGGATCTATAAGGTTTCCGGGTGACGCCGCGGATCGTCCGGTTGTTTCCCAAGGTTTTTTCGTCTCTGCTCGTATCATTATACGGCTATTGAACGGATACAAAAGATTATGAACACACCGAATTCACGCGAACCGGAAACGCCAAGGCGTCCGCGCCCGCGTGGTGATAATAAATTTGAGTGGTCGAAAGCAACGCGCAGTATTTTCATATTGACGATACTGATACTGATGACTGCGTTGTTGTACAATGCCTTCGACCGCGGCAAAGAGCAAATGACTACCCTTGCCTATCCCCGGTTCAAAGAACTGGTGGATAATGGTCAGGTTGCGCGGGGAACGATTACCGACCGGATTTTCCTTGGTGAATTGAAACCGGGGGTCGCCGCTCGTACGGCATTGGTTCCCACCGGAAAGTTTCAGACAATTCTCCCGTATCAGGAAGTTCCGGTTGAGATTACTGACCTATGGGATGCCCAAGGGGTTGAGTATGAGTTTAAAGAGAAAACCAACAACTGGTTCTACCTCATCCTCATTAATACCCTGCCATGGGTAATCCTCATCGGCGTCTGGATTTTCCTCTTGAGGAGAATGCAAGGCGGCGGCGGCGGTTCCCGTGGTGTCTTCAATTTCGGAAAATCCCGAGCAAAGCTCATCACGGAAAATAAAAACAAGGTCACCTTTGAAGATGTTGCTGGTGCCGATGAAGCGAAAGAAGAGCTAAAAGAAGTCATCGAATTTTTACGTGACCCGAAAAAATTCACCCGGCTTGGTGGTAAAGTTCCGAAGGGCGTATTGATGTTAGGCCCTCCCGGTACTGGAAAAACTTTGTTAGCCCGTGCCGTTGCAGGGGAAGCCGATGTTCCATTCTTTTCGATGAGTGGAGCCGACTTTGTTGAGATGTTTGTCGGTGTCGGTGCAAGCCGCGTCCGCGATTTATTTGAACAGGGTAAGAAACATGCCCCGTGCATCATCTTCATCGATGAAATTGATGCGGTTGGTCGTCATCGCGGCGCTGGTCTCGGCGGAGGACACGATGAGCGGGAACAGACACTGAATCAATTACTCGTCGAAATGGATGGCTTTGAATCGAACGACGGAGTAATTCTTATTGCAGCGACCAATCGTCCCGATGTATTAGATCCGGCGCTGATGCGTCCCGGTCGGTTTGACCGGCAAGTTGTAGTGGATCGTCCCGATGTTCGGGGTCGTGAAGGCATTCTTCGGGTTCATACTCGAAAAGTTCCGATTGCAAAGGATGTTGAGTTATCTGTCTTGGCAAAGGGAACGCCAGGTCTCGCTGGCGCTGAATTAGCGAATTTGGTCAACGAAGCGGCGCTTTGTGCCGCCCGTCGCGGTGCTAATAGCGTTACAATGGCAGATTTCGAGGAAGCAAAAGACAAAGTGATGATGGGGAAAGAGCGTCGTAGCTTACTTATCAACGATCAAGAAAAACGCGTTACTGCCTATCATGAAGCGGGTCACGTTTTGGTCTCCCGGTTTACTCCGGGCAGCGATCCGGTGCACAAAGTGACAATTATCCCCCGCGGGCGGGCGATGGGTCTTACCCATTATCTACCGGTTGACGAGAAACATAACTACTCCCGTGCGTATATTGAGGGATTGTTAGTTCATTTAATGGGCGGACGAGCCGCTGAAAAAATAGCGTTCGATGAGATTACAACCGGTGCTGGCAACGACATCGAAAGGGCGACCAACTTTGCCCGTAAGATGGTTTGCGAATGGGGTATGTCAGACGAGTTGGGACCACTCGCCTATGGTGCGAACGAACAGGAGATTTTCATCGGTCGGGAAGTATCTCGCCATCAAGCTTATAGCGAAGAAACTTCGGTACGAATCGATCAGGAAATCCGACGCATTGTCCAACGTGCGGCCGACCGCGCCGATGAAGTGTTACGCAGCAACATCGATTCTCTGCATGCATTAGCGAAATCGTTAATCGAGCGGGAAATCCTTGATGCCGAAGAAATTGAAATGGTAATGCAAGGCAAGGAATTGCCGCCGTTGCGAAAACTTGCATTGAGTGATCAGCCAGTCAACGAACCGAAAACACCGGATAAAACCGAGCCGCGTCCGGTAATCGAACCAGCTTGGGTGGAGAAACCAGCGTAATGAACCAGTCGGGAAAACCAGTGAACAAAGACGACGACCAGTTGCGCCAACAGATTCGGAAACGGCTGGAAGAACAGTCACAACGGCTTCAAAAGGAGATAGCTGCCTTAGAGGATCGCGAAACGAAAATTCTTGAATCGGAGCGGATGCGCCGGATTCTCGAAGAAGAACGTGATGCCTATTATACCAATCTTGGCTATGTGAAAATGATTAACGACGATGGAGCGGTTGAATGGTTGCCGCCGGCTCGGGCACAAGCCCTTGACGATAAGGTAGGCGAAGAAATCGACGATATTGAAGGCGGTCAACGAAAAGTCCGATGGTTTGCCGTTGGTTGGATAGGTGGATTCATCTTTCTCGTTTTCGTGCTATTCCTATTCTTTTGGCCGCGGCCCGGTTCTATTCGTGTAGTATGCAATGTTCCTGAAGCTCAAATCATTCTGGATTCCGATACTACACTGTTTCGTACCGATGCAATCTTAGAGGGCGTAGATCCCGGACAGCATATCGTTTCTGTATACAAGAGTGGATACCGGATTAAAGGGCCGATTTATCAGCAAGTCGAGTTAAAACGTGCCGAAGATGCCTTGATGAGTTTTGAATTGGAATTGGCACCGGAAATACCAATGCAAGCAACACAACGACAGACTTCAATTTCTGAACCGGATACAATTCTCGAGCGGATTCGCCAGCGAGCTGCTGAGATTCAAGCGAGGACAGCCTCAACAGCTGTGAATCCAGTTCAACCGTGAGTGACTTGAATAAATCCCGGATCACTGCAGCCGCGAAGGAATTGCTGGCTGGCTGTGGAATTGCGGATGATGACGATTTATCGGCAACCCCAGCTCGGGTTGCCGGATTTTACTCCGAGTTTTTCCAGCATCTCCACGAACCACCGCCGAATTTGCCTTTGTATCCGGTAACTCGCGCCCGCAGTGAAACGATTGCTTTGCATGGTATCCCGTTTTACTCCCTCTGTTCCCATCACTTGTTACCGTTTTTCGGTACGATCTCAGTTGCCTATCAACCCAATACCGATTGGGTACTTGGGTTTTCTGGTGTCGTCCATATCGTAAATTATTACGCGAACCGGCCGACGTTACAGGAAACGCTTGCCACGGCGGTTGTGAACGATATCGCTCAACGGTTTCTCAAGACGAATCCGGAAGCCCCCCCACCTTTTGTTTATGCCGAAGTGAATGCCAGGCAACTCTGTATGGAAATGCGCGGAGTGCGCACCAGCGGAATTGATGTGATTACATCCGCCCAGTCCGGTTCGCCAGTCACCGATTGGGTTGTGCATGCGAAGTCGCTCTTCACTCGGAGTTAACTTTGGCCGAAGTTTGGTACATGTTATCAGGTGGGATTCCGGGCGGATTCACTCTTTTGCTTTTCGTATTACTTTTAGCTCAATCCGCTTGGTGGTACATCGTTTATCGAAATCGGGTCACTGCCGGTTATCGCGCGGTAAAAAACTCCCTCTGGATATTCCTCGGTTGGCTTTCCCTGTTTCTACTGTTGCGTTACTGGATGCCAAGCCTAGTTTTACCGATACGATTGGCGGTTTATCCGTTAGCAGGTCCTGAATTTAAAAGTGGCTTGGGGTACCAACTCGCCCGTGAACTTGAGGAAGGAATCGCCGCGACCAATCAACGATGGTCTGTTGGTGCTTTTCGGAGATTGGGGAGTCGTCCACTACCCGCCTATTCACTATCCGATGCTGATGGAAATCTCCCGAAGCTTTTACTTCTGCAATGGATTGTCACCGGAGAATGGCAACCGGTTCCTACCCAAACCGATCAAATCACGCTGCAACTGAAACTAACGAATATCGCTACGGGGGAGAACTCCATATTTGAAAAGACCGGTAACACGAATCAGATACTTGAACAACTTGCCAATGAGATCGCAAACGCCACCGGTCATCGCAAACGACCAGCCCGTGTTGCACCGATGTCTCCATTATGGCGTTCAGTGTGTGCCCGTTCGATCATTGCCGAACCAAACGATACAACAGTTATCAAAGAGTTTGAGCAGGCATATCACAGCGATTCGTTAGCAACATCGGGATTTGCCTGGATGTTGCAGTACCGGATGCGAAGTAAAGAACTTGATCCCGAAATCCAGCGATGGGAACCGGCGATGCTAAGGTTGCTACACTACGCCGAAACGCAACCGCTGTTCTTACAAACGATGGGAGAATACTTGCGTCGTCGAGGTGATGTCGAAAAAGCGGCAGCAGCATTATTGTTGGCGCATGGTCACGCTCCCGCCAATCCCGAACCACATTTCTATCTCTCGCTCATGAGCCCATCGCAAACCCAGACCAAGTTTCAAAAGACGGCTCCCGCCCACGCAACCCGAGCGGTAGAATTAGATCCAGGCTATGAACTTGCAAGATTACGGATGTTGGAGTTCCTTCCGCCGAATCCATTACAAAACCTCTTAGCAGCAATAGTTGAGCCTGGATTGAAGATTAATCCCGATTCTCCACAGTTATTGCTTCGTAAGGCGTATTATCAACTCTCCGAAGCGAATCCCACACAAGTCTTAGTCACGTTGAATCGTGTTATCAATCTGGATTCGACTATTTCTACCGCGTATTACAATCGTGGAATTGCGTATTTGAGAATGAATGATACAACCAAAGCAATTGTAGATTTTCATAAATGCTGGGCGATGAATGGAACGGTCGAGTCCTTGTATTATCTTGGTATCATTTACGAAAATTCTGCCCAAATCGATAGTGCGATTTTCTATCTAAATCTTCGATATAAGAATTCTAGCCGGGCTACCGACGGACAGGCAACCATCATGGCGCGGGGAAAATTAGTCAATCTACTTCAAAAACGTTGAATCAACTAAGTAGCGGACATGTGATGAGACTATTCAACGGGGAAATCATCGACCTCAAGACCAAAGCCCATATTATGGGTATTCTAAATGTTACTCCCGACAGCTTTTCCGATGGTGGTGAATTTGACCAACTCACATTGGCACATCGACATGCCGAAAAACTGGTCGCAGAAGGTGCCGATTGGATCGATGTCGGTGGAGAATCGACTCGACCCGGAGCTGAACCGATTCCTGTTGCAACTGAGCTTGAGCGGGTACTACCTGTTATCCGGTCGATTCGCTCTATCCCAGGTATTCGCATATCCGTCGACACCCGAAATTCGGAAACAGCGCGGTTAGCATTACAGGAAGGTGCTGTTTTTGTAAACGATGTTAGTGGCGGATTGCACGACCCGGAAATGCTGCCGATGCTTGCAAAGACCCAATCCCCCTGTTGCATCATGCACATGCGGGGAAATCCTAGTACGATGCGTTCCCATTCCGAATACTCTAATGTAGTACAAGAAGTAACCAATGAATTGATGGAGCGGGTAGCCACTGCATTGTCGTTGGGTATTCAACCGGAGCAAATTGTGGTAGATCCCGGAATCGGGTTTGCAAAAACACCGGAGCAATCCTTTCTAATTATTTCGCAGTTAAAACAATTATGTAGGTTAGGTTTCCCGGTATTGATAGGTGCATCCCGCAAACGCTTACTTATGTTGGTTTCTGATGCGCCCCCGCGAGAGCGTCTGGGTGGCTCGATTGCATTGGCGTTAATTGCTGTCCAGAATTGTGCTGCTATCGTTCGGGTTCACGACGTTGCAGCAACGGTACAGGCTATCCGGACGTGGGAGTTCGTCAAACGTTTTGCGCAATCTTAAACGATTTCTTACATTATCCTTTCAAAGAACAATCGGTACAAGTTAGGAGAGTACGGTGTTTAGCGGTTTTGCAGGGATGGGGCAAATGGCGATTCGTGATGCGACGCTGCACGACCTCGAAACTGTGCTAACCATCGAACGGGATTCCTACCCCGACCCGTGGGGTGAGGAGTCATTCCGGTTTCTTATGATGCAGGAAAAAGGAATCGCGATAGTCGGAGCGTTTCAATTTCCGGTTGGATATGCCTTTGGCAGAGTATCCGCCGACGAAGCTGAATTACTGAACTTGGCGGTGTCCCGTCAGTATCGGAAACGTAACGTCGGCCGGTTTATTCTTGCAGAATTTCTACGCCGGTGCTGGCGATTTGGCGCCGCGAATGTTTATCTGGAAGTGCGCGTCCACAATGCCGGAGCTGTGCAATTATACCGCACAACAGGCTTTTCCATTGTGGGACGGCGAAAAGAGTATTATCAGGATGGGGAGGACGCGTTCATTATGAAATTACCGCGTAGCACCCATGTCCGTGATTGAGGCGAAGATGACTTGGTTTAAACGCGAAAAGGAAGGAATCGCTGGTGATGCACCGAAGCGTGAGACCCCAGATGGTTTGTGGGTGAAGTGCGACGGCTGCGGCGAGATTCTTTTCAAGAAAGCGGTTGCCAAAAACGAGCACGTTTGTCCGAAATGCGATTATCATTTCCGGTTGTCGGCGGAACGTTACTTTGAGTTACTATCCCCTGACGAAGTTCCGGTGGAAATTCAATTTAACGTACATCCTCAAGACCCGTTGGGATTTGTCGATACAAAGAAGTATTCCGACCGGATTGTCGATCTGAAAAAGAAAACCGGACTCGATGATACGTTGCGGGTAGCCCGTGGTCAGATGGGTTCTCATGGCGTTGTAAATGCTGTGATGGATTTTAACTATATGGGTGGTTCGCTCGGTAGCGTAACCGGTGAGATCTTTGCCCGCGGTGTAAAAATCTGTTTGGAAGAGCAACGGGCATTTTTAACAGTTGCTTGTAGCGGCGGAGCGCGGATGCAGGAAGGCGCATTAGCGCTGATGCAGTTAGCGAAGATGAGTGCATGGCTGACCAAGTTAGCCGATGCCAAACTTCCATTTATTAGCATCCTGACCAACCCCACTACGGGCGGAACCAGCGCGAGCTTTGCAATGCTGGGCGATGTCATTGTTGCCGAACCGGGTGCTGTGATTGGCTTTGCCGGTGCCCGCGTTATCAAGCAGACGATTGGACAGGATTTACCACCGGGATTCCAACGCAGCGAATTCTTACTGGAACACGGTTTTGTTGATCGCGTAGTTCATCGCAAGGACTTAGCGAAACACTGTACCCGGATCCTCGATGGCTTGATGGTGTAACAAACTTGACAAGTTTGTTTGTGAGTATGGGTGGACCTTGTGTCCACCCATTTCCATTTCTCAAACACCGTAGCTCAGACAATCCTGTCTGAGCACTTGCCAACTATCCTACTTCATTCCAATTGCAAAATAGACTCATGCTTACAACCAGTTTGTCGGCATTGGTAACCGTTCTCCGGCGACCCCTTCCTCGAGTAACTCATCCCGTAACAACAAATAATCGCTAAAAGCGCTCTCTAAAAACTGGTTCTTTTCGATGAGCTGCGTAACGTTCCCGTAAACAGAAATCGCTTGTTCAAGTTGTCCGATCTGTCGGTACAGTAGTCCCATATTCGTAAGTACATTCGCCTCGTTTAACGGAGCGTGAATTTCTTGGGTCAGCCGCAGCGAAGATAGGTAAAGCGCTTCGGCTTCGTCATAACCCCCTTGCTCGAATCGTAAATAGCCCAAATTGCTAAGTGTGATAGCCTCTTGTTGTTTGTTACCGATGTCGCGTAGAATTGTAAGAGCCTGCATAAACAATTGGTAGGATTCTTCGATGTGGGTAAGAGAGTATTCGACATTTGCCAAATTGAGTAACAACAACGCTTTTAACTTTCGGTTGTTCAATTTCAGAGCTAACGATAATGCTTCTCGGTTGCAGCGAAGACTTTCCTCGAAGTTTCCGCGATTCCGGTGTATCACACCGAGATTTGTTAATGTAGTTGCAAGCTGTGAATTCAGTTGGTTCTCACGTGCGATGGTGTTCGCTTGTAGAAAATACTGCTCCGCTTGCGAATACTGCTGTTGTGCTAAATAAACAGTTCCTAAATCATTCAAAGCTTGTACTTCGATAACAGAATTATGAACTTTTCGTGAAATTTCGATTGCCTCGTGCAACAAACTAATTGAATGAGTGTGATTTCCTTTCCGTTCGATCAGGGTTGCCAACGAGCACATCGATGCGGCTCTTCGGTCATCCCAATGGTTCTTGACGGATAGTTCATACATCGTTTCAATCGTATTCTGATACTCATCAAGCTTACCGTGTAATAGGAGTAGACTGAAAATGGGAAAAAGTGCGCGATAGTGTAAATCGTCTGTTCGCCGCGATTGCTCTAATGTTGATAGTCTTTTTATAACTTCCTCAGACCAGTAAAGCGCATCATCCAGTTGATAAAACTCGGCATGAATTTTAATTGCTTGTAGACCCCACTCAATAGTCTTTTCGCCATCATCGGCACACCGCCAATGGTGGGCGATTTGTAAAGTTGATTCATCGTCGCCCGTTTTGTGTCGTTCTTCTAAATTCTCAGCTGCACAACGATGAATAATCGCGCGATTGTGCAATAAACACGTTTCATAGGCGGCGTCGTGCAGTAAAATTTGAGTGAAGCGATAACCTGGAAGGCGGTTTGATTCACAAGTTTGAAGAAATCCTGCTTCGACAAACTTTGTAAGAGGGAGTGAACCCTGAAAACCGACTTGTAGTTTATCCGAAATCGTTTGAAACTGGCTTAACGAAAATTCGGTTCCCAACACCGAACAAAACTGCAAGCAACTTCGCTCTTGCGCCGGCATTTGATCAATGCGTGTTCGTAGCAGTGTACTTAATGTTGCCGGTATCGCATGCGGTTCTGGCGATGTCGTCGTTTGTATTTTACTTGGTGGTGTTTCTTGAGAAAGCAGGTGGTAACAAAGCTCAGTGACGAAATAGGGATTCCCTTGCGATTTCTTAGTGATTGTTTCCAACAACCGGTTTCGATTATTCTGCGGAACTTCGATTGTTGATTGTTCTAACACAAACTCAGCGAGTTGTTTCGATTCCGGTTCGGAGATTGGTAACAAATCAATTCGATGAAACAACTTTTGCGATTCTGAGGTATCCGTCTTATCACTGAAATCGTTACTATCGGATTGATTCCGGGTAGTTACGATGAATTGCATGGCTTGCTTCGAGCGGAATGTCTCTCGTAAAACTTGAAACACTTCTCGCGAAGCGCTATCGATCCACTGATAATCATCGATGGAAATGAGCAGAGGAAGTTGCGTGTCGGCAAATGCTACCATCACATCGCGGAGCGAATAAAGCGTATTTTGGTAGCGAACCGCTGGATCGATACTCGATATAGTATCATCAGTTAAGCCAAGCAGAGTCGCTATGAAGGGCTTTGCAGAGGACAGGACTGCTTGGTGGTCGCCAAGACACTCCCATGCTGACAGGAACCCGTGTTCAGTTCCATCGAAATCAAACAACTGCCTAAGTACATCCTGCCAAATCCAAAACGGTGGTTGGGCAAATGAACGAGTAGTGGTTGTAACAATTCGAAAGTGACCGGCTGGAATTCCCCGGAAGATTTCTTGCAACATTCGAGTTTTCCCGATACCGGCATCTCCGCAGAAGAACAGGATACGACAACCAGCCGATGAGAACTGCTCTGTACATTCAGTTAATGGGTAGTGTAAAAGCCTTTGAATTGACTCTTCGAGTAGACCATCGCGGCCGAACATCGGAATGGATTGTTGTCGAATCGATGAAGCTGAAGTAAGTTTTTGTGGCTCTATTAGTTGGATCGGACGGTACACGTGAACCGGTTCCCGCTTCCCCTTCACCGTGATGAATCCTAAATCTGTCCAGTGAAACCATAGTTGGCAGATTTGGTATACTTGCTCAGTAACCAGAACGGTGTTGACTTCGGCATTCGATTCCATCCGTGAAGCGAGATTTACTTCGTCGCCCATCGCCGTGAAGTGTCCGGAAGGGTCGGGACCAACCGTTACTGTCCCATAATTAATCCCAATCCGCGCGCCGAGTTCGATTCCTTTGGAAAGCAGAATCTTGCCGATATCCTGTATCGTTGCCTGCATCTGTAATGCGCAACTTACAGCCCGTTGGCAATCGTGCTCGCTGGTTACTTTCGCACCGAACAGCGCCATGATCAGGTCGCCTTCGTATTTATCGACGTAACCGCCAAACCCTTCTACCACGCGCGAGAGCGCAACCATTACCCCGCCGATAACCTTATGAACCATTTCATGATCCATTGTTTCGGAGAGTGCGGTAAACCCTTTGATATCGAGAAAGAGAATCGCTACGTCGCGCCGCTCTCCGGGGAGGAGGACAGCGGTTTTCGCAGGAGCGATGGTAATCGTTTCGGTGAGTTTCGCTAAATCGGCTTGGAGTTGTGTTGTCCAATCTTCCATCGGAAGTTGTCCCGGATTCCCATTAAAGTATATGAGTAAGGTAAGTTTCGCTCATCGACAGGAGAAATTGAAAGTAAATGAATAAAACGAAAAAACGGTCGTTGCTTTCACAACGACCGCTTGGGGCGGGGTCGACGAGGCTCGAACTCGCAACCTCCGGCGTGACAGGCCGGCGCTCTAACCAATTGAACTACGACCCCATTATTCGTGGCAAGAAGATAACCGAATCTTTGCGAAAAATCAAATTGCCATTTTAAAGTGGGCGGTGCTTGGCTCGAATAACCAGCAATACCCATCTATCCATCGGTTCGACAACACACATGATATTGTTGTCTGTCGACTTGGTGGGCGATGCCGGGCTCGAACCAGCGACCCCCTGCGTGTAAAGCAGGTGCTCTAGCCAACTGAGCTAATCGCCCAAAATTAGTACCGGAAGGTTTTACGCTTGTTTCTTCTCTTCCTCGGGACGCAAAGCTAACCCTAACGGAATGAAAATGCAATAGCCGAGCACAAGTAGAATCGGCGCTACTGTTAACGAAAGCGGATTGTTGTAAGGACCTTGCATCAAACAGATGTATCCGATGATGAGCGTCCCGACGCCAATTCCTAACCAACGCCAGTTCCGTTTCCCAAACAGCGGACGATCGTGAAGTAACGCTTTTTTTTGTTTCGCCATGGTTTCTCCTAAGCCAACAATGGTACGAAGAGTTAACGTATCCAGTCAAGTAGTTGTTCCAAACCACAACCTACCCTCCGAGGTGTTCAAATTTCCTTTGAGAAATTGGTCGAGGTATCTATTTTACTTTGTTTATCGTGAGAGAAGAGTATATGAGCGCTCCACAACTAATACTTAATGTCGGTGATCAACTGATTAGCAGGCTGCGAGAACAGTGTCAGAATCACAACGAAGTTGCCCATCAGATTTCGCAAGTAGCCGAAGACTTGAATGCCTTGTTGCAAGCGCATACCGAGCAGATAAACCGGTTGGCGAAGATTGGCGCGGCCCTCGGAGCGGAACGTGACATCCCAACTCTGCTCGAAATGATTCTGATGGAAGCGGTACGGCTCAATCATGCCGACGGTGGGACTTTCTACCTTGTCCAAAATGATGATAAAGGCGATCCTGTATCCCTCAAATGGGTGGTCATGCAAAATACCACCCTTAAAACTTGGAGCGGTGGAACAAGTGGTGTCCCAATCCCCTTTGCTGATGTTCCTCTGTACATCGATGGCGCTGAGAATCACAGTAATGTCAGCGCACATGTTGCCCTTACCGGTAGAATCATAAATCTCCCTGACGTCTATGTCGCTGAAGGATTCGATTTTCGCGGAACCCGCATATTCGATGAGAAAACCGGTTACCGCAGTAAATCAATGCTGGTCTTTCCGTTGCGCAATCATGAGAACGAAATCGTTGCTGTGATGCAATTAATCAACGTGACCGACAGTAATGGCACGATTTTTCCGTTTGCGAAAGAGAACGAGTTACTGACCCTGTCGCTGGCAACCCAAGCTGCAGTTGCAATAACCAACGCGCGGTTGATTCGTTCGCTGGAAGAATTATTCGATGCTTTCATCAAAGCGATTGCGCAATCGATTGACGCAAAAGACGAAGTCACCGGTGGCCACATTTCACGGGTCGCTGAGTTAACGATGCGCATAGCGAAAGCGGTGAATGAGTCGAACGAGGGTGGATATGGGCAAGTTCACTTCAATTCCGATGAAATGCGGGAATTGTCGATAGCGGCATGGCTTCATGACACCGGAAAAATCACAACTCCTGAAACGGTAATGTTTAAGGCGACCAAGCTGGAAGCCTATGTCGACCGGGTCGATAATGTGAAACTCCGCTTTGAATTGGCAAGAGCTCTTCGTGAAAACCTAGCACTTCGCGATAAACTTACCCTTTGCGAAGTTACCGAGGAGAAACAAAAATCGTTCTCACTCATTGACACCGATCTATCATTGGAACTCGAAAAAATCGGGAATTGGTGGCGGATGATTGAGCAACAAAATCTCGGAATGGAGTTCTTAAAACCGGAAGTCGGTCAGCAAATCAAAGACGTCGCAAGTTATGAATTTGAAGTACCGGAAACTGTCGCTCTCAAGCGGAATGTTCCTTATCATGGTTATCTCTCGCGATTGACATGGGAAGCTTATCAACCCTACGTCGGTCCGCGTGAGCAGAAGCAAATGCCGATTGAGAATGCAAAACGCCGCCTGTTATCCAAAGATGAAGAACGAAACTTATTGATTTCACGCGGAACGATTAACGAAGACGAATTGGCGAAGATGCGCGACCATGTTGTCCAAACAATGAATATTCTTGAGCAACTTCCCTTCCCCCGTAAACTTCGCCGGGTACCGGAGTATGCAGGCGGTCATCATGAGTTCATTAATGGAAAGGGCTATCCCAAGGGTCTGGCTGGACCATCGTTACCATTGCAATCGCGCATTATGGCACTCGCTGATATCTTTGAGGCACTCTCTGCTGCTGACCGTCCTTATAAGAAAGCGAAGCCAATGAGTGAGGTACTCAAAATCCTGGGCTTTATGGTGAAAGGTGGGGAAATTGATGCCGATATCTTCGATGTCTTTATCAAGAGCGGCGTGATGGCGGGCTACACCAAAGAGTTCATCATGGAAAATCAAATTGACATCGATTTGGTAACAGGAAAATGAAACAACACATACTCCTTCTTGGATTTGCACTCGCATTATCCGCGACAACCGCAGTTGGTTGCAGTCCCAAAGCGTGTAACTGCGGTTCCGAGGGCAAAACCTCTGTATCGAAAGCAGCGACTACTGCGACTGCTGCCATTGATTCCAGCGCGGCTGCAACCGCTCTGCTGAAAACTTACGCGTGGCGTAATCTAATGCCGTCGACCGATCCTGAACCAAAACCGGTGCGGTTGCAATTGACGTGGAAAGTGACCGGTCCCGGACGAATTGTAGAACCGGAAGTAACAATTCTTAAGGCGGGAAAACCAGTGGAAATCAATCGTCGCGAGCTGACCGCTTTCCCGCAATCCAAAACGCAATTGGCGGAAAACGATACACATGAATATCGTATGCAATGCGAATTCAGCGATCCCGGTGGAACATCCCTCGAACTTCAATGGTTTGATCTGCATAGTGGACAATGGTTTACGAGCGACAGTATAGAAATTCAGATCGTCCAATAACCAACGTCATCGATACAAGGGTAGGGGAGGGCTCCCATGCCCTCCCGTTGCAGTCGGGGCGTATGGCTTACGCCCTCTTCCAATTTGGAGGTTAGGCAATTCGCTTCGAATCACGGAACGTAATCCTGCCTGTCACAAAGGATACTCTGTAGGACAGACACTCTTGTCTGTCCACCGTAGCGCTGACAATCCTGTCTGGGAAAAGAAACAGGAGGTTAGGCAATCCTGCCTGACCAGTCATTCCGAACCTACAGTTACATACTCATTGGCAATAAAAAAACGGACTACCTCTCGGTAGTCCGTTCTCATTTCGTGAACAGGAAGCAATCAAGAAAACTACTTCTTCTTTCCCTTTGCAGCATGTTCCTTTGACGCATTATCGGCTTGCTTCGAGATGACTGAATCGATTAAACCATACTTCACCGCTTCTTCCGGATTCATGTAATTGTTCCGGTCGGTATCTTTCTCAATAACTTCAATCGATTGTCCAGTATGCTTAGAAAGGAGCAAATTCAACTGCTTTTTAATCTTCAGAATTTCTTCTGCTTCGATTAAAATATCCGACGCCTGTCCACGTGCACCACCCGATGGTTGATGTATCATGATCCGCGAATTTGGTAATGCCAGCCGTTTACCGGGTTCGCCGGCGGCCAGCAGTAACGCCGCCATAGATGCTGCCATTCCCGTGCAAATCGTACTCACCGGGGAGCGGACATACTGCATGGTATCGTAAATCGCCATTCCGGCGGTAACCATTCCTCCCGGGCTATTGATGTAAAGTGCGATTTCCTTTTCCGGGTCTTCAGCGTCGAGGAACAACAACTGCGCGACGACTAACGAAGCAATCATATCGTCGATAGGTGTTCCTAAAAAGATGATCCGCTCTTTTAACAAGCGGCTGAAAATATCGAATGCCCGTTCTCCACGACCGGTCTGTTCGATTACCATTGGTACGAGACTCATACAATCCTTTCCTCATTCGGTACGTTACGATAGTTATACGCAGCGACCATCGAATTCGTTCAACTGGCGGCTTGAATTTTGGTCAACAACTCGCGATACACTGCTTCTTCTTTGCCAAAAGGAACGTGTACCGAACCCGCCGCCGTATGACCGCCGCCGCCGTATTGCGTTAACAATTCTCCTAAGTTAACGGTCGAACGGGTATTCAAAATCGAGCGTCCCAATGATATTTTTACCATGTGACCTTTTTCATTGTGAACTTCCGCTAATTTGATCGAGACTTCGGCGGCGGGAAACATCCCATACACTAAGAATCGGTTTTCAGCAGGAACCCGTTCGAGTCCGCGTAGATCGGTCACCACAACCATCTTTTCCAATCGGGAACGTGAAGAAATCGCATCACGGTACTCGTCCAGTTCCGAAAGAACGACATGAGCACGCTGTGCCGTTTCCGATTCCTGCAATACTGGTTCCACTTCTCCGTTAGCCTCGAATAGCAAATTAATCAATTTCCGCCAATATGGCTCATCTGCCGGCTTTTTGGGATTGATCGTTAACTCAAGCAGAAAATATCCCGACGGATTCGCAATTTCCTCAGCGGTGATGGTAGCGCTATCCACCCGGTCGGTCTCGACTACCATTCTATCACAACCGGGAAATCTGTTGTGACCATAGTAGTCGTAAACCACTCGAGCTGCCGACGGCGCTACCGCCCATTTTCCCGGACGCGGCACTTTCGGTTCGTTCGAGGCATGGTGATCAAACCACAACGCGCACCCTTCGGCATAGGGTAGATTGGTAATGATATCGTTACTTTGAATCGCAAGTTCACCGTGTTGCAACGGAAACGCCTCAGTGAAACGATAATCCGAAACGGTTACGACATGGCGTAACAATACGGCACAAGCGATTCCGTCCAAATCGGCGCGGGTTACTATTCGCATCGGAGTCATCATTAATTGTTTTCCTTACAGTCGAACGAAGCTAAATTACATCGCAATATGATTCGACGGTCGCGGAAAAGCAAAGGCGCAACGGATGAACCGAATTGTAGTTTTAGGTGATGGACTGTTCGTGCCGGAGTTGCTTCGGCGAAGCATCGAAGTCGTACACTTGCACCCGGCGTCCGAAACTACCCCATTCCCTTTAGAACACTGGACTGGCTTAGAAATCGCCAAGTATTTGCTGCCCAATGACATCCTGTTAATTTCCGGGGCGATTTCGCCTGTCGTATTTCCTGCAAGTTTCGAGAATATTCGAAATCCAGTTGTTTGCTATCTTCCCGATGCGCCGCTCCACCGGTTTTGGATGAGCCGGGCGGCAACCTCTCTTACTCGATTAGTCGTTGATCAACCGCAGGAAGTTTCGTTCTATCGTAAGCTTGGCATAAATGCCGAGTGGTTGCCGCTCGCCGCCGACCCGACGCTGTATCATGCAGGAAATCGCGCGTGGAACGACCGTGACATTGATTTTCTCTTTGTCGGTACAGTTGATCCCGCTCGACGGCTTAAACGTTCCAAACTGCTGAAAATCATCCAAAGCGTAGTAGCAGTCACAATCCTTGATGGTGGCGGTAACCGTTCCGTTCCGGCTGATGAAGTTGCGGAATACTACCGGCGAGCAAAAGTCATTATCAATGAGAATATGTTTCCTTCTGTGAATTTGCGGATGTTTGAAGCAATGGCGTCCGGTGCAATGCTTTTCACTGAGGAGACAGATTGTTGTTGGTCGAGGTTGTTTACCGATGGCAAGCACTTCCTCACTTTCAACGCCGAAAACCTCCGAGAGCGTGTTCGTTGGATCAAGCAAAATCTCGCCTCTGAAGTAAAAATCATCGCTGAGGTAGGGAGGCGAGAGGTTGAAAACCATCATTTGCTATCCAACCGCGTCGATCAACTGCTTGCAGTTCTGTTAGCTTTGCCTTCCAATGACAATCCATTATCACGTTTGCATCCCGGCGTTCCGTTACGAATGGCGCTCCGCTGGAGTCTACACCCCCAGCGGGATATCTGGTTACAGAGTAGTCTCTCTTTGCTCGCAGAGGATTCTACTACTTTCGATAAAGAAAGCTGGTTGGATCGAGTAGCGCTGATGCATGTTTTACAAAAAGACAATGCGCTGCTCGACACACTCAAGGAAGCAATCAAACAGCATCCCAATTCGCTTCGTCTGCGCGTAGCAATCGCATGGCAACAAATTGCGGCTGGATCCAACAATGGCTATGCCCATCTTCGCCAAGCCTTGCGAATCGCTGGTTACGAAGATTTCTCGGATACCCGGTTACGAACTGAGTTGGGGTATTGTCACTTTGCTACTGCCAATCTTCTCACTGTTATCGGTGAAGATTTCGATCCCGGATTTCTCCGAAAAAAACTTCCGGTGTTTCTCTGGAAAGCGATGGAACATTATCAACAAGCTGTGGAGCTTTCCCCAGACGATGAGGAAATCCGGTGTACTTTCGCAAGATTTCTACAGGAACGGTTTGCGGTGGAAGAAGCTGCCTATCTATTGGAACACGCTCCCAATCTAACCGTGCGGATTCGGGAAGCGCTTGCGTTGTTACAACCTGAGCTTTGCCGCTAACCGATAGTCGATCTTGCAAACTGGAAGGATGCTACGTAACATAGTACAGTAGGGGGCGACTGGCTTCGACGGGGTCGGAGTGGTCGTACTTTGCAGGCCGAGGATGGTTGAATCCTCGTTAATCACGCAACCAACACTCAGAAGTGCCGACGATTACTCGTACGCACTGGCAGCCTAATCCCCAGAGGAAAGAGGCTCCCGGCGACCCAAACCCGCGCCCAACCGGTTTGGTTAGCCGTCATTTCGATGGGCTGGCATTACGTGCGTCGTAACGCGTAGTGTAAGATTTTTTTACGGCTGGCTGCTTTGAAGTAGGGCGTGGGCTCCCTTAGCAGTAAGAAATAAACCCGTCCTAAGCCTGTAGTAGGGTGCGATGGCACGAGTTCGGACGTGGGTTCGATTCCCACCGCCTCCACAAATAAAAAGCGCAGATTTTATCTGCGCTTTTTTTACGGGCATTGATTGAGTTACTGCTCTGCTTCCATCTCCTGATCGTCCATCTGAATGTTGCCAATCGATAGGATTAACTCTGATACGTCAAATGGTTTTTGCAAAAATCCATCTGGTTTGTAACGAAGTGATTGAAGTAACTGCTTAAAGTGAGAATATCCTGTAATAAGCATTACCGGCATTTCTACTTTATCTTTTTTTACTTTTGCCAGCAATTCCAGTCCATTCATACGAGGCATGTAGATATCGGTGATGATTAAATCGAATTTTTCGCGTTTGAATAACTCATATGCATCTAAACCATCTCGTGCACCGACCGCTTCCCAACCAACGGTTGAGATTATCTCGCTTAAAAGTCGCACGATTTCTACTTCATCGTCGACGATTAGAACGCGTAAACGGCGTGGCATGCAACACTCCTGTTACGAGTCATTAGAATCACTTGAACTTGATACATCAACATTTTGAATTAACCACTGATGGTACTCATGATTGATCGCTGCAATCTCGAAGATTACAATTTCAGGAACATCATGTCGGTGATGTTGTTTGATGTAATCAGATACCGACAGACTACGATCTCTGGTTGTTTTGATTAACCAGAGATTCTCATGCTCGGAAACGATTTTTCCTTGCCAGTGGTAACTGGATTCGGCTGCAGGGATCCGGGTTACACAGGCTGCCAATCGCTGTGCCAGTAAATCTTTCATCCACTCTGCCGGATCGTCGAAACGGGTGGATGTCATTAGCAACACTGGATCGTTTAGCATTCTAGGTGTCGTTTGACCGATGGCATCAAACATGAATCAGCTTTTTAGCAATTTTGATAGTTATCCACTCAGTGCCGTTCCATACTTTAAATTGAGTATTCGCTTCGCCTTCCTGCTGCTTCCCGTATTGTGGTCCTTTGCCTTGTATTGGTGGGCGAACAACCGGTTGCGGTCGAATTGGCGGTGCTTGCGGTGGCGGTGCTGCTGGTTTCACCGGAGTTGCTTGAACTACTGGAACCGGCTTAGCTGCCTTAACAACTTGTTCGACTGGATCGATTGTGAGCTTCTCTGGTAAGGTTGGAAGAACAGATGATCCGATTTTCTTTTTCACCTTTAGCAGTTTCACCGAAACCGCTTTTTGCGAAACACCGAAGTGTGTGGCAATCTTCTCCGAGCGCCATCCCATCCGATGCATATCGAGCAGTTGCAACTCTTCCTCGGGAGTCCACTTCTTCGCTTCTCCGCCAATCGAGGCGCGTTGTCGCGGAATCGACATTACATCGGATACGCCGCTCTTTCGCATCGCCTGTCGAAGTTTTTGTAACTTAACCGCTACAGACTTTGTGGTCACACCATACTTCTTCGCGAGT
The DNA here is from genome assembly GCA_030247525.1 of bacterium. Classification (NCBI taxonomy): domain Bacteria; species bacterium. The sequence goes on from JAOTSC010000035.1 coordinate 21,767, forward strand.
TGATCGATTGAATGAAGGGATGAAAGGTGAAAAAGTTGGGCCTCTTCGTCGGCCGTCCATCGCTTCGGCATAGTGTGCTCCCCATATTTAAAAAAGTTTGTGTTGAACCGAATGTAAGCTTTGCCTCTGGGAGGGTCAAGTCAAAATCATGGAAACGATAAGAAAGATAGTGTTTTCTTGTGGGATTACACTATTCGCTGGATATCTGTTTTGCGAATATGCCTTCGCAAAGAGTTTTGTCCTACCCGAAAAACTCACTTTTGCCGGTCAGACGGTGCCACTGGAGCGACAAGTAGTTCGCGAACATTTCGATGCTTTGTACACAAGTATGTGCTACAACAATCCGGGGCAATCGCGGCTCTGGTTGAGGCGCGAACAACGGATACTACCGACGATTCGCAAAATTATCGTCAATGCTGGACTCCCGGAAGACTTTGTTTATCTCGTTGTTGCCGAAAGTGATATGTTGCCCAGGGCATTATCGCCGGCAGGCGCATACAGCTATTGGCAATTCATGCCCGGCACCGGTAAGGATGAGGGGCTTGATACTCACCTGGCATTAGATGAACGCGGCGATTTAGTCAAGGCAACCCTTGCCGCCTGCAACCATTTGAAAGAACTCTATCAGGCGTTCGGTAAGGACTGGTTCTTAGCGATGGCCGCTTACAATAACGGAAGAAAAAATGTTGAAACCATGCTAAAAGCGCAACATGCGAAAACCTATTGGGACGCATGGTCGAACAACGAAACAGCAACTTATGTTCCGCGAATCATACTGATAAAGACGCTCTTTGAAAACCCCGCGTTGTTTGGAATTGAGCCGGGTGAAATCGTACCATATCCCGAGTTCTCGGTTGACCGGATATCGTTTACCTTACCAGAATCTGTTATGTTTGCAACCGTGTGCGATTGGGCAGAAACCGATTATCGAACGATGCTTACTCTCAATCCCCAAATCTATCGTACATCATACTTAAAAGACGTCACACTGCCAAAGAACATTGCGATGCACGTGGACGTTCCTAAGAGCAAAGTGAATGGATTTCTAAAACGATTGGATGATTTTATCAAGTTGAACAAAGCACAAAAAAAGTGAGCTCTGGGAGTGCTTGCGTCCGCTACTCCGTTAGAGTATCTTTCTTGGCTTTCACCGAATAAGACGGTGAGTCGCAGGATTGTAGGGAAATGAAGACACAACATTTAAACAATGCCGCCGTTGAGCGGAAATGGTATACGATCGATGCCGATGGCATGGTTCTCGGACGGTTATCGTCGGAAATCGCTCGCATCTTGCGCGGCAAGCACAAGGCGATTTGGTCTCCGCATGTCGATACCGGTGACTTTGTCATAGTGGTGAACGCTGAGAAAATTATTCTCACCGGTGGTAAAGAGAACAAGAAAGAATATTGGATTCAATCTTCTCACCCCGGCAGCAGCCATCATATACCTTATCAGACCATGCTCCACAAGCACCCCACCGAAGTGATTCGTAAAGCGGTATGGGGAATGTTGCCACGTGGCGCATTGGGAAACCGGATGATCAGTAAGCTTAAGCTGGTGGTCGGTCCGGATGCTTCGAAGTATACCGCGCAGAAGCCGGAAGTAGTCCCGGTGGACAAATTTCGCGCGATAGCGTAAGCCGATTGATTAGAGGAAGTGCGGAAACGAGTCGATGAAACCACCGTTTTTTTATGCAACTGGACGACGGAAGACTAGCGTAGCGCGGGTCTACCTATCCCTCGGTACCGGTAAGATCACCGTCAACAATAAATCGCTTTTAGAGTATTTCCGACGTGAGATATTAAAAATGACGATTATGCAACCGCTCGAGCTCCTCGATGCCGTCAGTAAATTTGACATCGAAGCGTATTGCTCTGGTGGCGGCTTATCAGGACAAGCCGGAGCTCTCCGATTAGGAATGGCCCGCGCTTTGATTGAATTTGACCCTGAGTTGAAACCGTCGTTGCGGAAACATGGATTTGTGACCCGCGACCCGCGTGCTGTTGAACGTAAGAAATACGGTCGACCCAAAGCGCGGAAGCGGTTCCAGTACTCCAAACGGTAAGATGGAGGTTAGGCATTACGTTTCAAATCACGAAGCGATACTTTGCCTGACAATGTTTTCGGAGGTTGGGTTTACATACCCGATAATCTCTCTATAGGAATAGGATTCGAATGCCGAGAGTCACAGTGGAACAACTGGTCGCAGTGCAAGCGCACTTTGGCCATCTGACAAGTAAGTGGAATCCCCGCATGAAGCCGTACATCTTCACGAAGCGGAATGGAATCCATATCATCGATTTGATGAAAACCTCGGACATGATCGACCGGGCGTGCGAAGCGGTGTTACAGATCGTCGCTGCCGGCGATCAAGTGCTGTTTGTCGGTACTAAGAAACAGGCGAAAGAGTTAGTCAAGGAACAAGCGATTCGTTGCAACTCTCCCTACGTTTGTGAACGTTGGCTCGGCGGCACCTTGACCAACTTGCAGACGATTCGCAAATCGGTCAAGACGATGCAACTGATCGAGAAACAGAAAATCGACGGCACCTACGAAAAGATTACCAAGAAAGAGCGTCTCTTCAAGGATACGCAGCTTGATAAGTTATTAAACGCATTGGGTGGAATTCGCGATATGCGCAAGCTGCCCGGTGCTCTGTTTGTTGTCGATATCCGTAACGAGGAAATCGCTGTCGCCGAAGCAACCCGGTTGGGAATTCCCGTAATCGGAATCGTTGATACCAATAGCGATCCGACTTCCGTGAAGTATCCGATTCCTGCTAACGACGACGCCTTCAAGAGCATTTGGTTGATTATGCAAGCGATCGCAAATGCCGTTATCGAAGGACAAGCGGTTTACGCCGAACGGAATCAAGGACGCGAACAGGAAATCGCCGAAGCTTCTGCTAATGAAGAAAAACAACATCGTGAACCGCGCGAACGTGGTGATCGCGGTGAGCGTGGCGGTGGCGGCGGTGGAGATCGTCCTCGTGGTCCCCGGCGACGTGATCGTGGAACACCTGCGGAAAAACCTTCCGGCGCAGCTACTACAGAATAAATTGGGGTAGCAGCAAGTTGACTGAATGGAATACGACCCCGCAATAGGGGTCGTTTCTACGTAGGGCGATTCAATTCCGATTTTGAAAAAGCAAGGCGTAAACTGGCGCCGAATCCAAAGGACAAAGGAGAATACCGTGGCAATCACTGCAAGTATGGTAAAAGAATTGAAAGAATTAACTGGCGCTGGAATGATGGACTGTAAAGCTGCGCTGGAAGCATGCGATAGCGATTTTGAACAAGCAAAAGACTGGCTGCGGAAAAAGGGAATCGCCTCGGCAGCTAAGAAATCCGGTCGAACAGCCGCTGATGGTATCATCGAAGCGCGCCATTACGACAACGGCAGTCGGGCAGCGATGGTGGAAGTGAATTGTGAAACCGATTTTGTCGCCAAGACCGAAGATTTCA
>JAOTSC010000036.1 GCA_030247525.1 bacterium
CGGTCTACGTTGGCAACAATGGCGGTATTTTCAAGTCAAGCGATGCCGGAGCAACTTGGATTGATAAGAGTGGTGGTGGTCTCTCGATCACACAATTCTACCGTATTGGCGTTTCGGCACAGAATCCGAATATCGTCATCGGCGGTTCGCAGGATAACGGAACGAGCTTCCTCCGCAACAATACGTGGCGTCGGGTCATCGGCGGCGATGGGATGGATTGCCTAATTAATTTTTCCAATTCCAACTACATGTATGGCAATATCCAGAATGGAAACATGCAGCGTTCCTACAATGGCGGATTAACTTGGGTCGATGCGAACAGTGGAGTGGGAGAAGAATCAAGGGCTTGGGCGGCACCATTCGTTATCAATCATCAAAATCCTTCGACGCTCTTTCGTGCAACCACTATGATTTACAAGACGACCAATCATGGTGCGAATTGGTTTGCTATCAGCAGTCAAATTGGTGGAGCATCCCCATTAACTTCGTTAGCGGTTGCTCCCTCGGATAGTAATTACTTGTATTTGAGCAATGGCACCAGTCTTTATCGCACTACCAACAGCGGCGCGAACTGGAATCGCATGACTACTGCCCCGTCCAGTATTTCCCGTATCGCGGTGCATCCAACAAACCCGGAACATCTTTGGCTGACCGTAGAAGGTTACTCTGCTAACAATAAAGTGTTTGTATCAACCAATGCCGGTACGACATGGTCGAATCTCTCGGCAGGTTTACCAAACATTCCGGTAAACTGTGTTGCGGTCCATCCGAATCAACCGTTACAAGTTTACATCGGAACTGACCTTGGGGTGTTTGTATCCAACACTGGCGGTGGCAATTGGATTAACTTCTCGCAAGGCCTTCCCAGTGTTATCGTCGATGATTTGGAGATTCAGTTAGGTGCCGATGTGCTCGTTGCCGGCACCTTTGGTCGCGGAGTTTGGCTATCGCCCTTGGAAGTTTTCAATACGACGGGAGAAGCAAAACCGGAGTTGCCGAACACAGTTCGTATTCACGCTTATCCCAATCCATTCAATCCAGTCACCGATTTGCGGATTACCGTTCCTCAACGCGGTAATTTGCAGCTCGCGATTTACGATAACAATGGTCGGATGGTAAAAGAATTGGCGAATGCAAAACATGAAGTGGGCGTCTATTTTTATCAGTTCGATGCCACTGAACTCAGCAGTGGTATCTACTTCGCCCGGGCATCGATGGAGAATGTTACGATTACTGAGAAATTGTCATTACTAAAGTAGCGCAGACAATCCTGTCTGCGTTGGGTAGGGGATGGCTCCCATGCCCTCCTGCATATATCAGCACAACAATGCGTTGGGTAGGGGAGGGCTCCCATGCTCTCCCACAAACAAAATCATCATACGGGGTGAGAGAATGAAAAAACTATCAGCACTGCTCGCGTTGGTGTTTGCTGTAACACTGACATTTCTCATCACAGCGAATTTTCAAGCAAAGAAACCTGCTCACGAAAAACCTCGGAAGCCTCCGAAAACACTTGCCGAGAAGGAACTTCGAAAATCGCTTGGATTAGGCCCGCTATCCGCGCCGTCCGAGTGGTTTTTCCAACAACGAGCATTTCCTTACAACACCATCGATGAAGCTGTATACCACCGCGAATTGCGGCAAGCGCAGCTTGAGAGACAAACGAACAGCGACGAAATCAATGAAACGTGGGAACTCGCCGGACCGGTGAATGTCGGCGGGCGGATCACGGCGTTGGCTTGGGATCCGCGCAGCAATAACGGACCAATCTATGCCGGAGCTGCATTTGGTGGGGTTTGGAAGAGTGCCGGGACTTGGCCAAACTATTCATGGTCGCAGGTATTCAATAATGCCGGAGGTTGGTCGATTGGCGCGATTGCATTAGCGCCGACCGCACCCGATACAATCTATGTCGGTACCGGTGAAGCGAACAGCGCACAAGATACCTATGGCGGCAATGGGCTCTGGTTTTCCGGGAATGGCGGGATGTCTTGGGAACACCGGGGACTCGATTCCTCCGCATTCATCGGAAAGATCGCCGTTCATCCCCGGGAACCAGCAACACTCTATGCCGCTTGTTTAGGGAAACGCTACGCGACCAATCCTGACCGTGGCCTCTACAAATCCGTCGATGCCGGTGAGACTTGGTCACGAGTGCTGGCGGGAGTTAATGACACCACCGGTTGTATCGATGTCGCCATTGATCCATATCGTCCCGATACGATATACGCTGCGATGTGGCAGCGTATCCGTAACCCCTTTAGTTCTAAATTTTACGGAATCGGTTCGACCCTAAAACGTTCTCCCGATGGCGGACAAACTTGGACAGAAATCCTCCCGCCAACTTTACGAAATCGACCGTGGTGCCGGATTGGCGTTGCAGTATCGAAAGCCCAGCAAGGTCGGTTATTCTGCTCCGTAGTTGATAGTACGTTGGGTCTGCATTCCGTATGGCGCAGCGATAATTATGGTAACACTTGGATTCAGTTAACCAATATTGATCAAACGATTTGTAGTAATTTCGGTTGGTATTTTGGTTACTTGGACGCATCGCCGACTGACCCCAACTACATCGCGGTGCATGGCGTTTACCTTGCTGTTAGTAGAAATCTCGGTTCCAATTGGAGCTACTTCCCTGCTGATTCATTATTCGATGTCCACGTCGATTTTCATGCGCAGGCATTTTCTCCTGATGGGACCCGACAGGTATGGGGAAATGATGGTGGACTTTATTTAGTCCCATCCGATCACTCTTCTGCGACTCATGTCGAATCGATCCCGATCACTCAATACTATGCCATCAGCGCCGACCCCTCGAATCCGAATCGCTTGCTTGGTGGCACGCAGGACAATGGCACGAACTACACTCGCACTGGCAGTTTGAATGATTGGCGGCATATTTATTGGGGTGATGGTTTCTATTGCTTGGTCGATCCCCGCTATGCCGATAGCGTCTATGCTGAGTATCAATACGGGATGTTAGCGAAAGGGAGTCCCTTACTCAATCCTTGGGATTGGCGCAGTGCGCTTGATGGTATCGACGATAGCGACCGCCGGAATTGGTCGACGCCGGTTGTCATGAATCCGCAGAATCCCAATACCCTCTATTATGGTACTTACCGGGTCTACAAAACTACCGATGGCGCACTCAGTTGGATACCCATCTCAGGGGATTTGACGGGTGGACGAATCAATTCCCGTTATCCGTCGATTGCTACCATTGCAGTTTCGCCATTGGATACCGGTATCATCTGGAGTGGTTCCGACAACGGAAAAGTGTATCGTACAATGAATGGGTTAAATTGGTCTGATGTCAGCGTCGGCTTGCCGCAACGTTCAGTTACTCGGATTGTGTGCTCTCCCGATTCGATAGAAATCGCTTACGTCACATTGAGCGGATTCCGATGGTCGGAAGACATCGCTCACGTCTATCGTACCAGTGACTTAGGAGCGACGTGGGTTCCCATCGATGGCAATTTGCCCGATGTTCCGGTCAATGCGATGGTGATCGATCCGTTGAACTCCTCACATCTGTTTATTGGCAATGATATTGGCGTCTATCATTCGACTGATCTCGGTCAAACTTGGACACTAACCGGTGACGGACACCCCTTGGTCTCGGTATACGATTTACATTTCCAACCGACTTCACGAAAACTGATCTCCGGTACCCATGGCTATTCGATGTGGTCGATCGATATCGATTCGGTATTCAATGCCGCTCCCGAACCGATTGCTACACCTCTGACAAAATCATTTTCGTTGGGAAATGCCTATCCCAATCCCTTTAACAGTACTACTTCGATTCGGGTAACGGTATCGCATCCGGAAAACTTTACGGTTGATGTGACAGATATTTTAGGAAGAAGTGTCGAACAATTGCATCGGGGTGTGCTGACAACCGGCTCTCATGTAATTCGCTGGCAACCGCGTGGAATCGCCACCGGCACCTATTGGCTACGAGTCACGAATGGAAAAACCACCTTTCTTCGACGCGCCATCTACTTGAAGTAATTGGAGGTTAGGCACTCTTGCCTGACACTGTCATTGCGAGGAGCGCAGCGACGAAGCAATCTCATCCGGTAGGGCGGCAAAGAAAATGTCCGCCCGTAGTTGGAGGTTAGGCACTCTTGCCTGACACTGTCATTGCGAGGAGCGCAGCGACGAAGCAATCTCATCCAGTAGGGGCGGCACAGAAAATGTCCGCCCGACAGTAGGGGCGTGCCGCGCACGCCCAACTACAATCCCATACGTCGGACATTCCTGTCCGACATGGGAATTGAAAGAGGTATCACGATGAAACGTCTTGGTTGGATACTTCTCCTTTCTCTCACCCTAACCGGAGCGGCAACTGCCACGCCGCGCTGGGGCGACGACTTCGATTGGTTGGGCGACACCCTTGCCATCACCGTACCATTGGGAATGATTGCCTTTGGCGATACCATCGTCTGCCATACGCCAAACAACATGTTTGCCATGCTGCAAACGGACAATCACACATTCCAAAAGCTCTGGCAAATGAACATCCCCCGTGCTGTTGAAATGCCCTATAACAACTACTACTCGACTTCTAATCGGTTCTGTCACATCCTGCGGCGAGGAAACCGGTTTTACTACGGGTGGCCAAAGGCAATGATCGAGTGGAATGGAAACGATGCGCCGGTCTACCGGGGAGCCATCCGAAATGGATTGCAGTTTACTCCAGATACTGCTTTCACCGCAGGGGATTTGTACTCTGGCCAATACTATCGAAGTTACAAACCAGTACAAGTTAATAATATGATTCTGGTCGCTGACCGCATCTTTCGCATCGATTCCCTTACGAATCGTATCGTGTATACCGGCAGTGCAAGAGCGAACGAAGAACAACCCTACAATACCGAATGGGCGGTGCGGTGGCCATACGCCTATGGAGTCACCACCACTCACCATGTAGCAGTAGTAAAACTCGATACCACACCACCTCAAACAGTGCACCGATTCGATACAATATTCCAGCCCGTTTTTTGCAGAATCATTAACGATTCTTTGGTGATAGGGGGAGGGTGGTCAGTATGGTCGTTGGAGAATCCTCGAATTCCACAGTTTGTCGGAAACAATAGTCAGTTTCCTGGAATAGATTATTTGTGGGAGGAACCGGTCGACAGTGTATGGTTCGGATGGCGAGGTCCAAACTTCTATTTGATTTCGTTGGCACAGGGACTACTTGCACCAATGATTGTCGATACTTCCCGTCCATACGGACCGAATGAACATTCAATACCCAGTTGCAACGTCGCAAAGACGAGTTATGGCTGGATCGTGCATTTTGGAAACGTCTGGAGTGAAGAACCGAAATTCGCGCAATTGCGACAGTATCGCGATGCCCAGCATCATCAAAGACTTGACACATTGTGGAATTATCGACAACCAGTAGGCTTCGACTCGATCTACTTTGCTTACTATTACTATCAAGAACATCCCGAAGTACGGTTGGGAAAGGAAGGAAAGGCGATTGTTACGCGCGGAAGGCGAAAAGCGATTTTTGTCGCCGACACCGTAAACGCCCGCCATCATATGCGATGGTTGCCGCAAGGTATCTATCCAATAGCAATCGATGGTGAGCAAGTGTTAGCTTCGGGTAGTATTAACCGACAGTTTCATCTGTTAACGTGGAGTAACAGCAGTTGGCTGGACCAAACATTCCAAGTGCCGGATTCCGTAACGTCATCGGTGGAGTTGTTCCGTTCCAATCTGGTGGTTTTGCAAGGAAACTCCCAGTATCCTTTCCCGGTTTATCGATTCCAAGATGGAGAACTGGTATCAGACGGGGTTCTTTCTTTTCAGCCTATTACAATGCGAGAATCCAGCGCGATTCTGGACATCGGAGACAGTATTCGATGGTACCGAAAACAGGGTGGAGTCTGGCTGCCGCAAAATTGGAGTGTGCCGGGGTCGGGATACGCAATTACACAAGGTGACACCTTCACAACAAGCGGCGGGCAAATCTATGCTCTGCAACGGAATGCCGCTCCGATATTAGTTGTCGACTCGTTTCCATTTGGCATCAATGCAAAATTACTTCAAAGTAAATCCTGTTTTAATCTGCAAGAGCGGCTTGATAGTTATCACGGCATCTATACTCGTTACGACCACACATGGCAGGGGTGGGTAGAACGCGGTACTTTTATGTCTGGAATCCCCTTCCTCTACTATGGTTCGATGTTGTTGACAATGACCCCCGGTGCAATCTCGACCTATCGGATGCCACCGAATAATGCGACACCCGAGTTGATTGGAACGCTACCGTTCGATTTTGCTTTATCCAATCCCTATCCCAATCCTTTTAACTCGACTATCACCTTCCAGGTCGATCTCCCGCGTTCCGCAATGACCGGATACGCCATCTACGATGCTCTTGGTCGAGAAGTCTATGCCAACACCCCAGAACGCCTTTCTCTCGGGTCCTACACCCTTCACTGGAACGGTCTCGACAACAGTGGTATTCCGGCAAGCAGTGGCATCTACTTTATTCAGGTCCGAGCAGGAACCTTCTCCGCCGTCAAGAAAGTTATCATGTTGAAGTAGGGGTCGAAACGCTTCGACCCCACACCGTAGGACAGACACGATGGTCTGCCCCTACCCGAGAAAAAGGGCGGCTGCCAGCCGCCCCTACGGAACGGGTACCGACAGGTCTCCAGACCTGTACAAATTGGAACAGAAAGAGAAAAAACAGGATTGGAATCCTGTAAACACCACTACACCACTCTGTAGGACAGACACTCCTGTCTGTCCATGAAGTAACGCAGACAAGATTGTCCGCGCCACAGAAAAAGGGCGGCTGCCAGCCGCCCCTACGACCCACTATCCCAAAACTCCTTTCTCAAGATGAACTTTCGTATTATCTTTCCCCGACTTATCAAACAAGAAGTTTCAAAGCAATTGGTTGTTACAAATAGGCAGGCACTTGAACCGTTTTCTCGACACGATTGACCGCCGGGTCGTCATCGCCGATGGGGCGCTCGGAACGCAATTCTATGCGCAAGGCATCCCCTTTAGCCGATGCTACGACAGTCTGAATTTGACTGACCCGGTCGCCGTCGAACGGATTCACCGCAGCTATGTGGCGGTAGGTGCCGAACTCATCGAGACGAATACCTTTGGCGCGAATCGTGCCCGGTTAGCACAATTCGGATTATCGCATCGCGTGCAAGAAATCAACCGCCGCGGCGTCGAAATTGCCCGCTGGGTCGCTGGCGCTGATCGGTTTGTCGCCGGATCGATGTCTTCGCTCGGGAAACCGCTCGAGCCAATCGGAAAAATATCGATTCCCCAAGCAATCGAGATTTTCAGGGAACAAGCAGAAGCGTTAATTGAGGGCGGCGTCGACCTCATTCTGCTCGAAACGTTTACCACCTTGCAGGAAGCATTGCTTGCGTTGGAAGGCGCGAAACTCGCTGCCGCTCCTAAGAATATTCCGGTGTGGGTACAAATGTCGTTCACCGACGAAGGTAAAACCTTGGTGGGCGATAAACCGGAAGAGGTTGCGCGCAGACTAACCGAGGCAGGCGCTGACGGGGTCGGTTCCAATTGTTCGATGGGGCCGCAAATTCTGCTTGAAGTGATGGAACGGATGGCGCGCGTTCCGGGTATTCGGCTCTCCTGTTTACCGAACGCCGGTTTGCCGCAAGTGCTCGAAGGGCGTTACGTCTATCTCACCAGTCCGGCATATATGGCGGAATATGCCGACCGTTTTCGCGCATTGGGAGTTTCACTCATCGGCGGGTGTTGCGGTACGACCCCGGAACATATCAAAGAAATTGTGTTGACGGTGGGCGGAAAAACCATCGAGCGGCAATCGATTGGCGAAATCATCCATTTGACCGACATCGACCGCGAACCGGAGCATCTCGTCGAAACGGTTTCCGAACAACGCACCTTCATGGAGCAACTCCGCAGCGATCGCTTTTATGTGTCGGTCGAAATCGATCCGCCGCGCGGCGTCAACAGCGATAAATTGGTACAAGGTGCGCGGCTCTGTAAAGCGGGCGGCGTAGATTGCATCAATGTCGCCGATTCCCCGTTAGCGCGGGCGAGAATGTCGCCGCTCGCACTCTCCCATATCATTCGCGATAATGTCGGCATCGAAATTATTTTGCACATGAGCTGCCGCGACCGCAATGTTCTTGCGACCCAAGCGGAACTGATGGGAGCTCATGCCCTCCAGATACGCAACATCCTTGCTGTGACTGGCGATCCCCCGACGCTTGGCGATTATCCCGATGCGAAAGGAGTCTTCGAACTCGATAGTGTGAGCCTGACGAAACTCATGACCGCATTGAATCATGGCATGGATTTATCGGGACGAAAACTCGATTCCCCCTGTGACTATGCGATTGGCGTCGCCATTAATCCGACCGCGCCTGATCTTGGCGCCGAGTTGGAAAAGTATGTTCGGAAAGTCGAAGCGGGGGCGATGTTTGCGATGACGCAGCCGGTCTATGAACTCGATGCATTAGAGAATTTCTTCGCAAAGTACACAGGAAAAAAACTGCCGGTGATGGTCGGCGTTCTGCCCTTGCGCAACACCAAACACGCTGAATTCATCCACCATGAAGTGCCGGGCATGACCGTTCCGCAGCGAATCCGCGACCGGATGTACCAAGCGGGTGAAGCCGGTCCGAATATGGGAGTGCAAATCGCACAGGAATTTTTACGCGAAGCGAAAACGATGTGTGAAGGGGTGTACCTAATGCCACCTTTCAATAAATTCGAGATGGCAGTCGATATCATTCAAGTTCTGTAGGGTCGATGAATCACGATAGGACAGACACTCTTGTCTGTCCATCGTAGCGCAGACAATCCTGTCTGCGAAATGTATGGAGGTTGGGTAACCCTGCCAACACTGTCGGGCGTGCGCGGCACGCCCCTACTGGAGATTAGGAAATTCTGCCCGACATGTCTTTGCGAGGAGCGTAGCAACGAAGCAAACCCATCTATAGTAGTGGCGTATGGCATACGCCATTTTTTTTGTCTGACAGCGACATTCCTATCGTGATTTTTACGGATCGGCGCGGTCGAATACCAATGTCGTTATAAATCCATCGTCGGCGGTTTCCGTTTGTACGTCGCGACAGAAATGGCGGAGAATCATAAAGCCGCGTCCGCTATCTCGTAAGAGGTTTTCCGGGGAGGTGGGGTCGGGGAGCAGCGATGGATCGAATCCTTTCCCGGCGTCTTTGAAAATGATCTTTAAAAATTCCCGGTGAAACTCGATACGGATGTCAACCGGTAAGTTGGGATCGCCATGATTCCCATGATGAATCGAGTTGTTCGCCGCTTCGGTAACAATCATCCCGAGCGTACCGGTACGGCTGGGCGACATCTCGCAACATCGCGCTGCCTGTTCGGCGAATTCCTCGATTTCCGGTAATCGGTTCGGGTCGGAAGGCATCCGAAGTACCATCGGTTCAGGAAGCATCGCTTACCTCCTTATACACTACCGCAAGCATCGTCAAATCATCGCCGGCATGTAATCCATCCAAATGCCGGTTCACCGCGGTTTTCACCGCTTCCAAAATCGCATCGGCGGAATCAGTGCCGCAAGTATTGATGCATTCGAGCAACCGTTTTTGCCCGAACATAATCCCTTCTTTGTTTTCCGCTTCGGTGACGCCATCGGTATACAATAGGAGAAAATCACCTGGCACAAAAGGAATCGTCGTTTCGGGCCACTGGGCTTCAGGGAACGCGCCAACCGGAACACTCCCAATTGATAACTGCTGAATCGTGCCGTCTTTTTTACGCAAAACTGCCGGGTTGTGGCCGGCATTGGAATACGTTAACTCGTTGCGGGTTGTGTTGATAACACCATAGAACAGTGTGACATATTCGCCCGGTTGCGAAGTGCTGTGCAGGAACATATTTACATGTTTTAAAATTGTTCCAATCGAATAGGTATTCCGCGCCTCAACTCGAAGTGAACCACGCAATCCCGCCATGATTAGCGCTGCTGGAATCCCTTTCCCGGCTACATCGGCAATCGTAATCGCAACATCTTCTTCGGTAAGCGTAAAGAAGTCGTAATAATCGCCACCGACTTGTTCCGATGAGATACTATGACCGTGCAATTCCAATCCGGTGATTGTCTGATCCGGCGGTAGTAGTGAAACCTGAATCCGACGCGCCAGCGCAAGCTCTTCATTCATCCGTTGTTGGTGCATCAGCCGCCGGTACATCTGCGCCCGTTCGATGGCAACTGCTGCATTAGCCGCCAGCGTCGATAACAGTTCGGCATCGTCATCGGCGTAGGCAAACAGATTGTTCGATTCGAGATTGAATACGCCGATTACTTCTCCTGTAACGGGAGAGAACATCGGCACAGCCAATTCACTGCGGGTGCCGTTACGTGCGGAGATGTAATGAGGATCGGTACTGACGTCGCCGATGATTGCCGTTCTGCCGTTAGTAACGACGTTTCCGACCACCCCTTCGCCGACTTTTTGATGAACTAATTGATAGGAGTCGCGACGATAACCGCGAAGATACTCGGCGGCGATATGCTTGCCATCCCCTTCCACAAGAAAAACACCGGCGGCGTCGAAGGGAAGGATACGTGCCAAGCCGTCAATGATTTGAGCTAAAATGTCTTCGAGAGCAATCGCTTTTGAGAGGGAAATTGCCACTTCGGACAACAGCTCGTTATGCTTCCGTTCCCATTCGGCTTGCGTCCAAGCGACCAACGCCTTTTGCAGCCCATCCAACAAGGTGGATGCCTGTTCGCAGTTGCCGCTCCGTACCAATTGCTCGACCGTTTCGAGGCGGTACTGGATTCGCTTCTGCAGCGCTTGTTCTTCGTTCGTTCGGAACGGACGTCGCATCGGAAACGTTACACCTTTGTCAAGGCTTCTTCGATACTCGCAACCGAATCGAAGACGCTGCTCAACTTGGTAATAACCAGTAGCGACTCAATCTTATCGGTCACCCGTGCCAGATAAAGCGAACCGCCGGCATTACGAATCGAAGAAAGTCCGCCGATTAACAGACCAAGACCGGAAGAATTCATCCACTCGACTTCACCCAAGTCGATAACGAATTTCTTTTTCCCGGCTGCGATTTGGTTTTTCAGCTCTTCGGTGACTTCGGCGGATTCTGGGCCGCCCATCAGTTTCCCTTTGAGTCGTAACACTACAACTTCACCAAAAATGTCGGTTTTATGCTTTGTCATGGGTTGCCTCCTTGTAAACCAATAAAGTAACCGTTTGTTCATAGCGATGCAACGTATTTGCTCGTTTCGGAACCCTGCCGTATTTTTACCGGTTAGACTTCTAAGTAGGGAATTGATAAATTCCCGTAGTTATCACGTAATACGGCAGATAGGGATAGTTCAGTAACAATCTGTCGGCCATAAGAAAATTGTTCCGCTACAACGGGAGGATCGCTTGAGTACGATTCGATGGAATGCTATGAAAACGTTCGCGATATTCGCATTGGCGCTCGTGATTGCGCTGACTGGTTGTAAGAAAGATCCGGTGGTTGCCGAGGTTGGATCGAAGAAAATACGCTCAAACGATTTGAAAATCGAAATGTTGCGCCGCACTCGCACCATCGATAATGCTGTGAAGCAACCGGTAGAAATGCGCTTCGAAGCTCTCGACAATATGATCGACCGTGAGCTGAAACTGATGGACGCCCACGAAAAGAAAATCGAAGAACGTCCGGAAGTCGCAAAAATCTTCAAACAGCAACTGATGCGCGCCGGTCAGCAAGAGCTATACAACGTCGAAGTTCGCGATAAGATTATTAAGACCAGCACTGCAAAAGACTTCTGGAAACACCTTGACATGGAAGTGAAAGCAAGCCATATCTTGATCCAGTCGCCTGAAAGCGCCGATGCCAGTGCAAAAGCGATGGCAAAAGCCCGCATTGATTCCATTTATAAAGCGGTTACCCAGCCCAATGCCGATTTCGCCGCGATTGCAACTGCTACAACACAGGATATGTCGTCGCGTGATGGGGACTTAGGTTACTTCAAATGGGGTACCATGGTCGATGAGTTTCAATCAGTCGCATGGAAACTCGATCCCGGGAAGATTTCAAAGCCATTCCAAACCAGTTACGGTTGGCATATCGTTAAGGTAGTTGATCGTCGGAAAGTGGATCGTAAACCATTCGATGAGATGAAAGACGAGATCATGCGCACTCTGAGCAAAGTCCATCGCAAAGAGTTGACCGAACGCGCACAAGCTTTTATCAAAGATCTCAACAATAAATACAAGGTGGAAGAGCAACGTTCCAACATCGCGATGATTGCGGCAAAGCTTGGACCATCGAACACCATTGACGTCGATCCGTTTGCTACACTGACCGATGCCGATAAAAACCTGCCACTCATAACGTTTAAACCGGGTAAAGAAAACTGGGGCGTGATTACCGAGAAGAACTACTACAAAGAAGGCAAGTTTACCATTCAAGCGTTAATGGACAAGTTTGCTGAAGCAGGTCGACCGGGTCCAATTCCTGATTCGGCAGCGCTTGCCGGATATGGTCGGGATGTTGTAGGTGAATGGTTGTTAAACGACTACATCATGAAAAATGGATACACCAAGGATAAGAAGGTGCTTGACCGAGCCCAACGCGAAAGTGAAGTACATATCCTATCCCGTCTTGATGCCGAAGTTGTTGGTGACCGCGTGAACCATCCCACCGACGCCGATTTGCAAAATTTCATGAATGAAAATCCGGCGCGCTGGATGACCCAACCACAAGTCGATATGGTCGAAGTTCTGTTTATCGATCCGAAAGCTGCTGAGAACTTTGCGGCAGCAGCGAAAAAACGGGGTAAGATTACCCTTGCTGAAGCAAAACGGTTGACCAAACGCGCTGCTGCCAAGGGCAAAGAAGGCATCTTGGAAAAAGTAACGCCTTCGATGCACGACGCAATTGGAGCAACTTCTGCGAATGCCAAAGTCGGTGAAATCGTCGGGCCGGTTGGTGTACCGCCCAATTGGAGCGTTTATCAAGTTACCAAGCGGATCGAACCCCATCCATTGACTTTGGAAGCCGGTCGTCAACAAATCGAGCAATCCTATCGCACCGAAGTAGGCAAACGAGTCCGCGCCGAATGGATGAAGGGCTTACGTGAAAAGTGGAAGGTGACAGTATTCGAGCAGCCGGTGAAGAATCTATACGTAGGCGTGAAGGTTGACGAGTCGAAACCGAAGTCGGAGAATTCGCGACTGAGTGATCCGAAACGGATGGATCAAATCCATAAAGACAAATAGAGTAAAGTCAATTTGTGCTCGACGCACTGGAGACTTTTTTCTTGTCTTTGCAAGGAATCCGCCGGACGATGGATGACGAAGCAATCTCGCTCAGTAATAGTATCGCCATATCATAAAAACAGGAAAACCCATCAAACCGTTTGTATCGATTCTTTGGTTAGTACTCATCGTTGCTGGATGTTCCCGTCCAGCAAACGATCGGTTGCTTGCTCAAGTCGGGAATGCGAAGTTATGGGAGTCGCAGGTGAAGCAATGGCTCCCATCATCGCAATCTACCATGTCGGCACAAGAGTTAACCGATGCAACGAAACGTTGGATTCAGCATCAATTGTTGTTACAAGAAGCGCGACGGCTTGATTTGAATGAAGAACCGGGACACGTTGCCGCGATGGCACGGTTGGAAGAGCAACTCCTAATTTCAACTCTCCGCGATTCGGTTATAAAAGTACCACAGCCAACCGAGGAAGAATTACGTACCTTCTATCAGAAGAATGCGAATCGTTGGTACACCAAATCGACCGAAGTCCGAGGGTGGATTTGGCTCGGAACCGACGAACAGGATATTTCTTCAAGATGGCGGCAAACCCGAACCGGAGCCGCTCCGTTAGGTGGAAAAGAGTTCGATTGGGTGTCCATAAATCAGTTAGGTCCCTTAGGTGAAGACTTAACCCGCATCAATACCGGAATGTTTACCCAACCGGAAAAGTGGGGAAAACAATGGGCATTCGTACAACTTCTCGACCGAAGACCAGTCGGGAGTTTGAAACCGTTGACCGAAGTTAAAGAGATTGTCAAGCAATCCTACTTGGTGGAACAGCGCTCGCAACTATTGGATTCACTACTGTTTGCTTTGAGAAGTAAGTGGACGAAGAAGGAAAAGTATTTTCTCGCCGAAATAAAAGATACGGTGTCAACCAAATCACCGGAACCAGCGCAAACACCCATCGGTAGAATACAAGAGTCTGTTGTACCTATCCCCCCCGCGGGAGATAATGATCGTTCCATCGAAGACCTCTTTCTCGATATCGAGAAAAGCGAAAAGAAAAAATAAATTTCCGATAGGAAACCCGTGAAAAAACTGATTACGATAGCGGCACTCTTCTTTACGATTACCACCATTGGTTTTGCCGCCGAAGAGATTATCGATCAAGTCGTGGCGCAAGTGGGCGATGAACCGGTACTCGAAACCGAACTGATCCAAGCGGCATATCTCGAAGCGCAGAATGCCGGAATCGACATCATGAGCGACGAATCGAAGCTCGATTCGCTCAAACGCAATGTGCTTAAAACGATTGTCGATTTTCGGATTCTGTTGGAAGCCGCCAAAAAAGATACATCGATCAAAGTCACCGAGAGCGAGACGAAAGCGCAAGCTGACGACGACTATCAAAAGTTGTTACGGCAAGCCGGCAGCGAAACAGCATTAGCTGAGCGGTTTGGATCGACCACTCGTAAAATCCGAAAGAATATTGAGGATAATGCCCGCAATACGATGCTTGTGCAGCGCTATACCGAAGCACATTTGCAGAACATTCGGGTATCGAAAGCCGATATCGAAAGATTCTGGGCAGAACATAAATCTGAATTCAACAAGATCCCTGCATCAGTACGTTTAGCAAACATCTTGATTTCGGTGAAACCGGCGGATGTCGCGCGTAATGCTGCTCTCCATCGCGCCGATTCCTTGGTGAAAATCGCTCGCAGCGGTGTTGAATTTGCAAAGTTAGCCAAAGAAACTTCCAGTGATTCACTGTCAGCACAATCAGGCGGCGATTTAGGTGAAGCATCCCGCGGAACATTCTTACCCGAATTTGAAGCAGCATCGTTCCGGTTGACCGAAGGGGAAATCAGTGATCCTGTTGAAACATTGTATGGATTTCACATCATTCAATTGCACAGCAAGCGTGGCGATAAATTTCATGTCTCACACATCTTGGTTTCTTTGCAACCCACCTCCGTCGATATTGCAGCCGCGAAACAACTATCAAGCGACATCGCTGAGCAGTTAAAGAGTGGTGCTGCCTTTGATAGCTTAGCGAAAGCGCTTTCACACGATGTGGAAACCGGTAGCAAAGGCGGCGATATGGGATGGTTTGAGGCATCGCGAATTCCCGCCCAGTTTGCCGACCGGGTAAAGAAATTGAAAGGTGGGGAGTGGACGGGTCCCTTTGATTATCGCGGAGGTTGGCATTTCTTGAAAGTGGTAGAACGTCGTGACGAACGGATGCCGGATTTGCTACTCGATTGGGATCGAATAGAGCGCTTGACGCAGGCGAATGCCCGCGCTGACCGCTATCGTAGATTGGTTGACGAAATCCGTACCACTGTCTTTGTGAAGTATTTAAATCAGCCGTGAGGTGCCATTTGAAACCACTAAACCAGACATCTTCTGTCAATCAATTCGCCACCTTGTTAGTGTTGATACTCATGATGGCGCTTGTTAGTACAATAGCTTTCGCCGAAGAACCCGACCTCTTTGCCGATGATGAGTGGGATAAACCGATGGGACACCCCGGTTTCTTTGCTGGTGGCGGGTTTTTGGCAACAACGATGTCACCTGATTTGTCGAACATTAACGCAGAGTTGAAAAAAGCCGGCATGCCCAACCTTGCCAGTACGTTCGTTTGTTACGGAGGAAACGGTTTCGGTACAATCAAAAATTTCCGGATTGGTGGTTTCGGTTTTGGCGGAGCGACATCCAGTGTTGCGACGGTTCCCGATACCAATGCATCGGGAGCTGCAATCTCATTAAACAAGAAAGCGGAATTCTCGATTGGCAGCGGTGGCATTATTACTGGATATCGTATTACTCTCCCAAACTCATTTGAGTTGGAACCGTCCCTCTGGTTAGGAATTGCCACTATGACACTCAACGTCGTGCAATCGAGTGGTGATCCAGAATGGAATGCGATGTGGAATGGTATGCAGAATTATTCCAGCAGCACTACCAGCGATTACCATCAGATATCGATGAATAGTATTTACTTCTACGCCCAACCTGGAGTGTTCATCCGTTACTACTTCAAACCATGGGCAGCCGTTGCACTGGGGGGACAATACTCCGTTCCGGTTACTCAACCAGACGATTGGAGTTTCTGGGGTAAAAAAATAACGAATGCAAAGTCGGTAAATGCTGCAGCGCCAAGCTTCACATTCCAATTTTCGCTTGGGATGTAACTTTATTGTTTCTTTTGTTGGGAAGGGCGGAACAGAGTTCCGCCTTTTTGGTAAAACCGGTTTAACATGAATGAAAACCCCTACTGAATAAGCCTATCCGGGAAGTCGCTATCTTTTATCTACTTCCTTTAATACATTATAAGATTCGTTACTGTATGTTACTTTTTAGGAAATCTCCACATGAAACGCTTTGAAATGCGCATCGACCCCCTCACTCAGGAAGTCTACTACGCGGTTCCCCACTACGGTTATCAGTTAATGAACGATCCACTTCTAAACAAAGGAAACGCGTTCACACTTGCCGAGCGGGAAGAATTTCAATTATCTGGCTTAACCGCCGAAGTCGTTGGTTCGTTGGAATCGCAGTTGGAACGTGCCTATGGCAACTACTCGATGAAAACGACCGATATGGAACGCTATATCACGTTGATGGGTCTCCTCGACCGCAATGAGACTTTGTTCTATTCCTTACTTACCCGCCACATAACCGAGATGCTCCCGATTGTTTACACCCCGACTGTCGGGCAAGCTTGTCTCAATATGTCGCACATTATTCGCCGCTATCGCGGAATCTATGTGTCGCAATCCAATGTGAATCACATCGAGCAAGTGTTGCGTAACGTTGGATTACCCGACATCTCGTTAATCGTAGTAACCGACGGCGAACGGATTCTCGGGTATGGCGATTTAGGTGTCGATGGTATGCCGATTCCGATTGGCAAGCTTGCCTTGTATGTCGCCGCTGCCGGTATTCACCCTGCCGCAACATTGCCGGTCGTGCTTGATGTGGGAACCAACAACGAACGCTTGTTGAACGACCCCTTATACATCGGCGTCCAGAAATCCCGATTACCCAGAGATGCCTATTTGGAATTGGTCGAACGATTTGTTCAAGGCATCAAACGGGTGTTCCCCCGCGCGCTGTTGCAATGGGAAGATTTCGGCAAGCAGAATGCCTTCACACTGCTAAGTAAATACAATTCCCGGATTCCCAGTTTCAACGACGACATTCAAGGCACTGGCGCAACTGCCTCTGCCGCTCTCATGACGGCGAAAAAAATTACTGGTAAGCCATTATCACAAGAGCGTATCGCAATTCTTGGTTTTGGACAAGCCGGCAGCGGTGTTGCCAATGCGTTAGTTACTCAGATGACGATGGAAGAGGGAATCTCTATTACCGAAGCGCGCCGCCGCATATTTGCGATGGATATGCCCGGTTTACTCCTCGAGGGTATGCAAGTAGAACCCCACCAACAGCCGTTCCTGCAGCCACGGGAAGCGGTCGCCGGGTGGTCAGCCGACGCCAATCGAGCTCCGAATCTCCGGGAAGTGGTCGAACATGGGAAGATCACAATTTTAATTGGGTTGTCTGCTCAAGCGGGTGTTTTCGATGAGTCAATGTTACACTTAGTTTCTGCCAATACCGAGCGACCGATTATTTTTGCTTTATCGAATCCAACATCTTGCTCCGAAGCGACGCCCAATGAGATAATTCCAGCATCGAATGGCCGAGCGATAATGGCGTTTGGTAGCCCGTTCGCTCCTTACAAACATACCAATGGAAAAGAGTACGTCGGTTCGCAATGCAACAACTTGTATGTATTCCCGGGTGTTGGTCTCGGAGCAATCGTCAGTCAATCGAGTCGGGTGACTCACAGTATGTTCCATGCTGCAAGTAAAGCAGTATCATCGATGGTAACACCCGATCTACGAGCAGCCGGATTACTATTACCACCGCTAAAGGACATCCGTAGAATCTCGTTTGAAGTGGGGTTAGCGGTGGCGAAACAAGCCCGGGAAGAGGGAATTGGATTGGCGGAATCCGACGACCGGTTATCCCAACTAATTCGTGACGCTATGTGGGTACCACATTATTACCCGTACCGCCACCACCGCGAGTAAGAACTTCCGAAGAGTGAACTGAGAGCGGGATGATTACTGTCCCGCTCTTTTTTTAACGAACAATGTAATTCTTTGTTACTGCAAGTTATATCTATCGTAACATCCGATTGATAGTAATTTCGAAGTTCTTCTTTTCTCGCGAAAACGGCAAAAAAAATTCAATTTTCACATAATTCAGTTGCATTCTTAGAAAACCGTATCATACTTTCCTTGTGAAATATTTCCCTTCCTTCTTGTGAACGAAATCACATGACGGCAATTCTGTCCGGACGTTCACAAATTTCCTTTGTAAGTAAGTCTATTTGTTGTAGTAGTAGTGCAAGTCACGCGATTTCCTAAGAAACCTCGTTGTATGCTCTATTGTGTCAACTCCCACGTAGTTACCCGGTTTGTTCAAGCACCCATTGTGGAGAAAGTGAATCAAAATGGTCTGGAAAGGCTGGAGTAATATCAAGTACTCGGATAAGTTCGATTCCGTGTTCACCGCGAAAATGTGGAAAGGCTGGAAGAAAGCGAAATTTGAGGAAGAACTCGATCCCAATTTTGCCGAAAAGATCGCACAAATGCCGGGTTGTGACCGTATCTACAACTGCATCCAATGCGGCACCTGCAGTGGTACTTGTCCGATGAGTGTGTATATGGAATACGCACCCCGGAAAATCATTGGCATGATTCGAGCTGGCTTTAAAGGAGAGGTGCTAAGCAGCTATACCACTTGGTTATGCGCCTCTTGTTATTCGTGTACTGCACGTTGTCCAAAGGGCATCAAAATCACCGATGTGATGTATGCGCTAAAGCGATTTGCGATCAAAGAAAAAATGGCTCCATCCAAACTTCCGATACCAGTTCTCGCCAACGAATTCTTTGAGACTGTCCAAAAATACGGCAGGAACAACGAAGGAATGGTCGTGATGAAGATGTATTTCAAGACCAATCCAACTTTGCCGATTCGGAATTTGATCATGGGAATAAAGCTCTTCATACGCGGCCGGATGGATGTTATTCAGGACAAAATCGTCAACCGCGCACAGCTTCATAAAATCCTCAAATCAGTCGGTTCAGGACATTGATCGAAGGGCTCTTCACATCTTGGGAGGTCGGATGAGTTACTTGTATTACCCCGGTTGTTGCTGTTCGATGAAAGCGACCGGAAAAGCCTACGAAGAATCGCTCCAAGCGGTGTTTAACGAATTGAATGTTGCTCGTGAGGAGTTGAAAGATTGGAATTGTTGCGGTGCGACGATGTATATGGCGATCGATGAAATGCAAGCCTTCGGCATGGCGTCGCGTAATCTCGCTCTCGCAGAGAAACAAGCCACCGATGGCGATCCGCAAATTGTTGCTCCTTGTAGTGCCTGCTATCTCGTTATGAACAAAACAAAGAAGTACATGGACGAGTATCCCGACATCGGGAAACCGATCAATGCAGCATTAAAAGACGCAGGGCTTGAGTTCAAAGGAACGACAAAAGTTCGTCACCCCTTGGATATTATTGTCAATGACATCGGTCTTGACAAAGTACGCGCATTGGTGAAGAAACCGTTGGATGGATTACGGGTTGCCAGTTACTACGGTTGTCTGATGGTACGTCCCTACTCTGAGTTTGACGATGCCAGTCACCCGACGACTATGGACAATCTGGTTGAAGCATTAGGTGGTGAACCGGTGAATTGGCCGCTTAAAACCCGTTGTTGTGGCGGCTCTATGACTGGTACGGTCGAAGGAGTGGGACTGCGATTGAGTTATCTCCTATTAAATGAAGCGCAGCGCCGTGGCGCCGATGTAATGATTACCGCGTGTCCTTTCTGCCAAACTAATCTGGAGTGTTTTCAAAAACGGATCGATCGAAGTGTCGGTGGAATTACACAAATGCCGATTCTATTCTTTACCCAACTCATGGGTTCAGCATTTGGTATCTCGGATCGAAAATTAGGATTTCATCGGTTATTTGTTCCCTTCAATCGCGATAAAATCCGACATCACGCGGAGGCAGCGAAATGAGTGCCAATGGAAACGGTTCTGCCGAAATCCCGAAAATCGGCGTGTACATCTGCCATTGCGGAATCAACATCGCCTCCAAAGTAAACATCGCTGAGGTAGTTGAATTTGCTGCGAAACTCCCCAACGTTACCGTCTCGACCGAATATAAATTCATGTGTTCCGATCCCGGCCAGGAGCTCATTCAAAAAGATCTCCAATCGGGAAAAGTAAATCGGGTGATTGTCGCATCTTGTTCTCCACTCATGCATGAAGCGACTTTCCGCCGAGCAGTAAGCGGAGCGGGGAGTAACCCGTTCTTCTTTCAAATGGCAAACATTCGCGAACATGTCAGTTGGGTCAGTGCCGACAAAGAACTCGCTACCGAAAAAGCGAAAGCATTGGTGGCAGGATCGGTGCATCGCGTAGCAAAACACTATGCTCTAACAAAATCGCGTTTTCCCGTTCATCCCGATGTATTGGTAGTCGGAGCAGGTATCGCGGGAATTCACGCTGCCCTTACCCTCGCCGATGCTGGAAAGAAAGTGTACCTCGTCGAGCGGGAACCAACCATTGGCGGACACATGGCGAAGTTCGACAAAACTTTTCCGACCCTTGATTGTGCCGCCTGTATTCTCACCCCGAAAATGTCGCAAGTGCGTTCCCATCCCAACATCACAACTTGGAGTTACTCCGAAGTCGAGAAGATCGATGGCTATGTCGGAAACTTTACCATACGAGTGAAACACAAGCCGCGTTATGTTATCGAAGGAAATTGCATTGGCTGTAAAGCTTGTGTCGACGCTTGTATCGGTCCTGAAGCTTTCGACGACGAATTCAACGAGAAGATGAGTAAGCGAAAACCGATTTTCATGCCGTTCCCGCAAGCAACTCCTTCCATCGTGTTAATCGATTCTGAAAGCTGTTACTACTTTAACGAGGGGAGTTGTCCGCCGGCACGGTTCTCTACAAATGGACACCAAAGCGAAAAAGTCCAATCACTAATTGATGCCGGGAAGAAGGCCTTCGAGCAAGGCGAGTACGATGACGCTATCGCTACTCTGCAAAAAGCGATTCAAATCGAGCCGGACGATCCCAATGCGAATTACTACTTTGCTTTAGCATTGATGAAACAGAGTCGCAACGACGAAGCAAACGATGCGATTCGGAAAGCGGTCATCCGCGAGAAGTGCGTACAAGCTTGTCCGAAAGGTGCAATCGACTTACTGCAGGAACCCACCTATGAAGAGGTAAAAGCGGGAGCGGTAATTCTTGCTACTGGATTCAAAACCTTTGATGCGAAACGTTCGCCACAATTCGGTTACGGAATTTATGAGAATGTTTTTACATCACTCGAAATCGAACGAATGGTAAACGCATCTGGTCCTACTGGTGGAGAGGTTGTACTGCGCGATAAAGTGACAATTCCCCGCAGAGTAGGGATTCTACATTGTGTCGGTAGTCGTGATGAGCTGACCAACAAACATTGCTCACGGGTATGTTGTATGTACTCGTTAAAACTCGCGCACCTGGTCAAAGAGCGCACTGGCGCAGAGGTGTACAATTTATACATCGATATGCGAACCCCCGGAAAAGGGTATGAGGAGTTTTACGACAAACTGCTCCATGAAAATGTGCACTTCATTCGCGGCCGCGCCGCCGAAGTTTCCGATTGGGCGGTTACCAACGAGGAAGAGAATAAACTGGTGATCCGGGTTGAGGATACACTACTTGGCATGGTGCGTCGAATTGCCGTCGATATGGTAATTCTTTCGGTTGGTCTCGAACCGCAGAAAGATGCTGATGATGTTCGTCGTCTCTTCAACATCAGTTGCAGTAAAGAGGGGTGGTTCCTTGAACGGCATCCGAAACTTGCACCAGTCTCCACATTCACCGATGGAATTTTCTTAGCGGGCGCTTGTCAAGGACCAAAGGACATCCCGGATACCGTTGCCCAAGCTGGTGCCGCAGCTGCCGAAGCGCTGATCTTGATTGACCGCGGTTATGTCGAGATGGAACCGAATACCGCCTTTATCGTCGAGGAACACTGCTCGGGTTGTCAAATCTGCGTCGGGCTATGTCCGTATTCGGCAATTTCATTCGATAAAACTAAGAAATCGTCGGCGGTAAATCCTGCTCTGTGTAAAGGGTGTGGAACTTGTGTAGCCTCTTGTCCATCAGCCGCCGCTCAGCAAAATCTCTTCACTGATGAACAAATCTTCGAAGAAATTGACGGGGTACTAAACTACCTCTAACAAAGTGAGACGAAACAGGCAGTCATTAACAAAGGAAGGGAGAAGAGCATAACGATTGTTTCTATTAGTGAAAAATATACCAACGTAGTTCTGTCGGATTATCGCTAATAGAGTTTGAAACCAATTCCTGGTTTTCACTTTGAATTCCTTGTAGTTGTGATAAACAGCTTAGGCAATATCCTTGATGGATGCGGGTTTGAAACAAAGGTAGTATTTGGCAAATTTGCCCCTGAGAACGTGTTGTAATATCTTTCAACTCGAAGCCGTCAGCAACTATAAGTGAAATCTTTCACGTAATCGGTTTGGAACGCGACATCGGCGGCTTCTACCGCTTCAGTTCATCGGAAGTACCTCGTTACCACTGCTGAGCATGTCGTTACCCAAGCCTATAGTTGTTCCTCGTGCAGGAAGAAAGTGAAATAATGGAGTGGAAAGGTTGGAAGAAGGTTAAGTACCAAGCGCAGCTATCGCCTTCTTTCGCTACGGATATCGCTGCTTTACCGGGGGGTGAAAAAATATTTAGCTGTATTCAATGCGGCAATTGCAGTGCGCTTTGCCCACTGAGTACATACATGGAGTATTCACCGCGGCGGATTATCGGTATGATTCGCGCGGGGTTTAAGGGGGAAGTCCTTACCAGTTATTCGACATGGCTCTGTGCATCCTGTTTCGCTTGTACGGTCGAGTGTCCGAAAGAAATAAAAATCACCGACATCATGTACGCCGTGAAGCAACAAGCGATTCGCGAGCATGTCTACAAGAAGCGATTTGCAATTCCGGTGTTAGCTCGTGAGTTTTATAATCAAGTATTGCAATACGGTAGGACGACGGAAGGATTGTTGGTGTTGAAAGAAGGGATGAAAACCAATCCCTTTGGCATGATCAAGTTCACTAGCTTGGGATTGCGGCTCCTTTTCACCGGACGGCTCAGTTTCAAATTGGAGCGGTTGAAGTCGTTGCCAGGTGGTAAGGGCGATTTAAATACAATCATGAAAGCGTTAGACAAACCGCCGGTTACTAACGCTACGGGGAGGGTAGCGTGAACTATCACTATTTCCCCGGATGTTCTTTGAAAGGAACCGGTCGCGTTTATGAAGAATCGGTACTCGCGGTATTCAAAGCGTTGCAAGTGCCGGTCCATGAAATCGAGAATTGGAACTGCTGCGGGGCAACGGCGTATATGTCGGTCGATGAAACCCGCGCCTTCGCATTAGCTGCCCGCAACATGGCACTCTGCGAAGAGCAAAGCGCCGGGGAACCGCATCCTCCGCAGCTGATGGCGCCATGCAATGCTTGTTACCTCGTACTCAAAAAAGCCCAGCATTATATGCGGGAGTATCCCGCGCATGGCGAGCGAATTGTGAACGCTTTGGCCGCTGCGCAAATGGAATACAAAGACTCCGTGCAGATTCGCCATCCGCTGGATGTACTGGTCAACGATATCGGACTCGAAGAAATCAAAAAGCGGGTCAAGAAATCCCTCAAAGGATTGAAAATCGCCTGCTATTATGGCTGTCAGATTGTCCGTCCCTACGCCGATTTCGACGACCAATACTTTCCGATGACGATGGATCATCTCATGCGTGCCCTTGGCGCTGAAACCATCGATTGGGAATTGAAAGCTCGGTGTTGCGGCGGTTCGCTAACCGGAACCATCCGTGAAGTAGGCATGCGGCTTAGCTACATCATCCTGAAAGATGCCAAACGATTAGGCGCAGATATTATCGTCACCGCCTGTCCACTATGCCAGTTTAATCTCGAGTGTTTTCAGGACACGATGAAGAGCGAATTCAAAGAAGACGCGAAAATCGAGGTGGCATATTTCACACAATTGGTAGGACACGCTTTGGGAATCCCCGACCGTGAATTGGGTATGCAGCGGTTATTCGTGCCGTTGAACACCCTCAAGAAAACCATGGCACCGGTGGAGGCGTGAGATGAATACCAATGGAAACGGCAACGGGAAACATCCCGAGCAGATTAAAATTGGTGTCTACGTATGCCATTGCGGCATTAACATCGCCTCGAAAGTAAATATTGAGGAAGTGGTCGAATTTGCAAAGACCCTTCCGAACGTTACGGTAGCCACCGAATACAAATTCATGTGTTCCGATCCCGGGCAGGAGTTAATCCAGAAGGATTTGCAGTCGGGAAAAATCAATCGCGTGGTTGTTGCCTCCTGTTCGCCGCTCATGCATGAAGCGACGTTCCAGCGGGCAACCGCCGCTGGGGATGCCAATCCCTATTTCTTTCAAATGGCGAATATTCGCGAACATGTGAGTTGGGTTTCTTCGGAGAAAATCGGCGCTACCCGCAAAGCGAAAGCGTTGGTCGCCGGAGCGGTGAGACGTGTCGCGTTTCACACTTCGCTCGAAAAAACTCATGTTCCCGTCAATCCGAACGTGTTGGTAGTCGGTGGCGGCATCGCCGGGATTCATGCCGCATTGCGGCTCGCCGACGCAGGTAAGAAAC
>JAOTSC010000037.1 GCA_030247525.1 bacterium
TTTAACCCGGAAACCGTACAAACCCCTTTGTCAAGTACCCAATCGGGAGGCGTTAACTGCTCGGCTGCTCGGGCGTTGCTGAGCGCGATGGTGCTACTCACGAAGAGTAGCAAGAAAATTCCGTATCTTACTTTCATTGTGTCTCTCAATCATTGTATGCAAAATCGAATCGTTACCCTACTTAGTATTACGATGTTAGCCATGACATCGTATGCGCAGTTATTACCCAAGCTGGAAGGCGATCTCCGAGTATCCACTGAAAGTGGACCGAAACTTGTAGTTTGGGAGCGCGACGACATCGCCGATGTTTGTATAACGATTGTCGTACAATTCGATCCCTCGGATATCGCACGGTATGGCGTTCGGCTGCCGGTATTGATGGCGGCGTTATGGGAAGAAGCGATGCCTCGCACGATGGCGCTGGATGCCTTGGGTATAACTTTTCTGCAAGTCCGGGATAGTATCCTCTTGCAGTTACAGGAACAAGATAGCGTATCGCAACCCCTTCCGAAAAACACTAAGTTGTGGCTGGACTACCGCGCACGAGAACAGGTTCTCACGAACAAACTCCAAAACCAATATGTGAGTACTTTTCCAGAAATTGTACGTGATCCTGTGATGGTATTGCCCAATGCGATGTTACTCAGATATCGTATCCCTTCCTTGGCGATTGATAACTTCTTCTTTTATCTACGGGACAAAGCTACAACTCCAATATGGTTGTCCGAATGGGAGTGGAGGCGTCGGATCCAGCAAGGGTTTCCTGACGAAAAACGAGTTGCATCGGCAATGCAAGACCTATCGTATCCCGTACTTCCGATTTCGGAACCATTGCCGTCGATTACCGGCAGTGTCGCAGAGTATTGGGCGACACCACTGCAAAATGCCGAGTGGAGCGTTGCTATGGTTGGTAAGTTGTCGGCGGCGGAGACAATGTCGCTGGCAGCGTTGTATTGGTCATCTTGGGAACTGGCGGTTCCCCTGCCACCAGCGCAGCAATATTCAAATCCAATCGAGTTTCCGTTGACGAAGGAGTGGAGTAAAGTCACCTTACCGGTGGCAAATCGGGATGTCGTGCGTGCTTACTTGATCGGCGGCATCATGGGTACTCACCGTGAAAATTTAGCGCTGCTGTTAGGAGCTACCACAAGCGCAGTGGTACCGACCCAATCTCTAACCCCCTCGATTCCCGTTGAGGAGCGGCGGGCACGCTGGTCGCAACGATTGAAGAGTGATCTCGATTTGCCGGAAACGGCCGCTGACCGGCTTGCGATAATGCAGTTGCAGGAAGGGTGGGAGCGCTGGTTTGTCGTGGATGATCATTTGTCGGCATTCGCCGATACCCCCGAACAATCGTGGGTGAATGAGTTACTGCGAAAAGCGGAGCATGATCGATGAGAGTCGCTCCCAACTATCGAATGAGCATTCTTGTGCTTGTAAGCGGGATTATGATTCTTTCATCTCATGCACAAGAGAAGTCTATCTCATTTTCGGAAGGGATAACTGCCAACGGCGCACGACTTATTGTATTGTCGGATTCATTGCATTCGACAACAACGATTGTCTTCGCATTTCCCCGCCGCTATACCATCGGATTTGAGAAGCAGTGGCGGGATGTTGTTCAAAATTGGGTGAATGGTTCCCCGTACCGTCATGTGGAAATTCTCCCGACGCCTAACAAACCGTATCTCATGGTGCATAGCTCCCGTGCCGACGATTACAATGGATTAACAGCACTGCTCGATGTAATTCGTCAGGCAAACTGGGAACAGAAATTCCGAGTACCGCCTTCATCGGTTTGGCCGGATCCCGCTTGGTTTTTCGGTAAGTCTACGTTACGTGGATTTACTCCACACCCCTCGGAATTCGTGGTCGGTGTCGCGGGAATCGATCAGACATCGGCACTATGGAATTGGGCGGAAAATGCGCTCGATAAATGGGTAGGAAAAACCGGAATCACTCGAATGCCGCCGGTCGATACTGTAGGACATTTTTGGTTTAATCATACGCCCGGCGAGCGTACGGAAATCGTAATGTGGCAACCAGTACCCATTCCGTTTTCCAAGCCGGATGCGGTATTGCGTGATGCCGTGCTATCCCGGCAATTGGAGCGCCGGATGTTGCAAACATTGGAAGCGAATCGGGTTGCGTTTACTGATTTTGCCTTGGGGCTTTTTCCGGAAACATCGCCGCAGTGGATTTGGTGCGCGCTAAGTGGCAGTCCCAACGAAACGGAATCAATATTACGCGAATTGCCGTATGCTTGGCTCGACGTTGTGTCCGATACGACATTTCCGGTTGTGCGAAAAAAGGTCACGGAGAATCATCGCAGCCGAGATCAGAAATTGATGAACCGTTGCCTTGCAAAAATGTACGCAACTCCAACTCCGCCAAGCGATCCGGTAGAGTACCGCAAAGCGCTGCAAAACGCATTATTGCAAGATCGGTGGACGATTCTTGTCACCACCGATACCATGCGAGTCAACCTGCCCGAAATCTATCGCTATCATCCTTAATCTTGCTTTTTTCTATCGTGTAGGACAGACACTCTGGTCGGTCCAGTAGATTGTCCAAAAAGAAGGGGCATATGTCATACGCCCCTTTTCATCCGTGGCGCAGACAATCCTGTCTGCGCATGTTTACCTCAATATAATCATCACCCTACCGACGCACCGGGAGCGATATCGCCGCTCACAGTGACTAAAGCAAGTTTCCCTTCCGACTTGGCGGCAAGCAACATACCATACGAAAGATTCCCTTTCAATTTCGCCGGTTTGAGATTGGCGACGATTACGATGAGTTTTCCAAGCAACTCATCAGGCGAATAGTGTTCGGCAATTCCTGCAACGATTTGGCGCGGCTTTTCAACGCCATTCCCATCGTCCAGTTGTAACAACAAGAGCTTGGTTGCCCCTTCAATCTTCTCGGCGCGTAGCACTTTCGCAATCCGGAGTTCCACTTTCTTCACATCATCGATAGTGATGAGACCATCGGGCTCGGCAACGGGTTGTTCGACTTTTTTTGTCTCACTCTTCACTGTTGCTTTTTGAGCAACAATATCGACCTTCTCGCTCCCGAAAAGTTTGTCGAAATCAAGACGCATGAATAGTGGTCTCGATATTTCAACCGCCCCACCACCATTTATCGTGTAATCATACTCGTCTTCCGGTTTCTTCGATAGTCCGAGTAATGACCTTAGCTCCATCATTTTATCCGGCATGATTGGGAATAACCTGATCGAGGCGTTTGCAATATCTGTCAGGCATTGGAAGAGAATGCTTCCACCTTGACTTGGGTTCGTTTTGACTAAAGACCAAGTTTTGTTTGTGTCAAAACGTTGATTTGCGTCTCGGATTAAGTCAAGAGTAGTATCAAGATTAGAATTGATAGCACTAATGGTCTCAGGAAGCTCGATAACACTTGATATCTGTTCCATCTGAGAATTCTCTGGAATTCTCTTTACGAAATTTTGTTCGATCAATTTTACAACGCGTGACAATAGATTTCCGAAATCATTCGCTAACTCACCATTCACGATTGCTTTGATTCGCTCTTCGGTGAGTGTTGCATCTTGACCGAGAATCATTCCTCTCATTAAGAGATAACGGAAACGGTCGACACCGCCATTCTCAATGCCGCCGAATTTTTCGATGAGGTCAAGCGGTTTGATGACATTGCCAAGCGACTTTGACATTTTCTCGCCGCCGAGTAGCCACCAGCCGTGTGCAAAAATCTGTTTCGGTAACGGCAATCCCATGCCATGTAGGAGGGTCGGCCAATAGACGCAATGGGTGGTGAGAATATCTTTTCCGATGAGATGCAAATCGGCTGGGTGTTCTTTCCAAGCTTCGACGCCAACTTTATCGCCGATTTTCGCGCCGGTGACATAATTGAGCAACGCATCGACCCATACATAACAGACGTAATCGGAATCGAACGGCAGCTCGATCCCCCACGTCAACCGCGACTTCGGACGTGAGATACAGAGATCGTTCACCCCGCCTTTTTGATTCAAGAACCCGAGCACCTCATTCCGCCGGAAGTCCGGTTGAATGAAGGTCGGATTGTCTTCGATGTGTTTCTTGAGCCAATCGACATGCTCGCTCATCTTGAAGAAATAATTTTTCTCTTGGATCGCGATGATCTCGGCTTCGGGTTTCTCCGCGCGAATCTTTTCCGCTTGCAACTCGGTTACGAATATTTCATCGGAGACGTAATACAGCCCATCGTACTCTTTCGCGTAAATCTGTCCACTATCCCAAAGCTGTTGCAGCATCTGCTTTACCACGGCAACATGATCGTCGTCGGTCGTACGAATAAAACGGTCGTACTCAAATTGGAGAACATTCCATAATGCTTTGAAGCGCTCATTCATTTCATCGACGTGCGCTTGTGGGGAGATGCCGCGTTTCTTCGCCGACGTTTCCACTTTCAGACCATGCTCGTCGGTGCCAGTCAGAAAGCGGGTACTGTACCCGAGTAATGTGTGGTAACGCGTCAATACATCGGCAAGCAGCGTAGTGTACGCATGACCAATATGCGGTTCATCGTTGACGTAGTAAATCGGCGTTGTTACATAAAAGAATTTTGCTACTTTGTTTTCGTCATTCGACACAAGAACTTCTCCAATTCTCTCTTTTCGGTTTGGATAAATGGTTGATCCCTCTTTTAAAAGGATTGCTTCGTCGCTTCGCTTCCTCGCAACGACACGTCAGACAAGATTACGTTCAGTGAGCCCTTCGGGGTTGCCTAACCTCCAGTTTTCAACCGGCTAAAACTCTGTGTAACCGGAACGCTAATCCATGTAATAATAGCATGTGTTGTGGATTTTTCGGTGAACGCAATAAATCAAGCGTGCTTACTGTTTCTTCGATTGCAGCAACGAGATCGCGTTTCTCAGTAAATCTGACAAATCGCTTCAGTCGTTCGAGTAAGTCTTCACCGCGCACCAGCATACCGCTTGGCATCGTTCCATTTGGCGCTTGTTTCACCCGCACAGCGTCGCGCAAAAAGAGCATTAATCGTATCAGGAATCGCTCGACTTCGTCGACGTTTCTGCCGCGTGCCAACGTTTCAATTTTACCCAATAAGTCGCGGCGATTTTTCTGCGAAACGATACCCAATAAAAAGATAATCGCCTCTTCGGTACGTTGGACGGTTTCGTCGGAAGCCGCTTCGCGAGCCCGTAAATACGAACCTTCCGAAAGCACCGCCAATTCCAATGCTTCCGCTTCGGATAACGGATTTTCCCGTCGCAATTTCGATAGCGGCAACTTCATCAATTCATTGGCAAGTAACCCGACCGGCAACGGTTCCATCCGAATGTGCTGGCACCGTGATTGTATCGTCGGCAACAAATCTTCCGGCGATTTGCTCAAAAGTAAGAGCAATGTATCCGGTGGTGGCTCCTCTAAAATCTTCAGCAATGCGTTGGCAGTTTCTTCGTTCATCCGGTTCGCATGGGCGACAATCGCTACTTTCCTGCCTTTACCGAGCCACGTGCCAAGCTGCGCCCACTGCCGGAGAAACCGGATTGTAATGACCCGGACACTATTCGCACCAGGCACCGTCAATGATACCCAAGGATCTTTAGCAACGCTTTCGACAACTGTGGCGATTTCCTCTTCAGTCTTCTGGGAATATCGTCGGGTAATGCGGGTATCGCCGTCTTCGGTTTGCTCTTTCCGGTCGACTTCGCCATCATTTGCTTTCGTCGGAAATGCCAGAAACAGCGAAGTGTGTTGCAGCCGTTCATATTGTCGGCACGAGGGACAAACTCCGCACGCAGTCAAGGGACCCCAATCACAATTCAAATGTTTCGCCAGCTCGAGTGCGAGTTGTTGTTTGCCGATACCATCTGGCCCATACAACAGAATTGCATGTGGCAACCGGTCGTCGCGTACCAATCGTTCTAACACTTGTTTCGGACGCTCTTGTCCCAATACTTGCGAAAGAAACGGCGGTAATACATCCGGTTTCACCGGGATTACTGGCTCTGCGGTAACCGTACGTGAAAGAGGCTTTGGAGCTGCGACAACCGGTTGTTCAGGCGGCAGATCGAATAGTGCTGGTGCATCCTCTGCCTCTTTGTCCTTATCTTTTTTCGGTTTTGGCGGTGGAGCGGGTGGTAAATCGTCGAACAAAGAGAATAAATCGCTCATCGTCGCTCCAACCAACCTAATGGATCTTGTTTCGCACGACGATCCCATACTTCAAAATGCAGCGTCGCTTCGCTTCCATCGTCGGGAGCGGCGACATTACCAATCCTTTGGTTGCGAGCGACTGCTTGTCCGTTATTCACGTCTACTGATCCCAAGTGTGCATACACCGTAAAGATACCATTCGCGTGTTCCAAAATAACTGTTGTGCCAAAACCGCGCAACCACGTCCGTTGTGCGACAATGCCTTCTGCTGCCGCTAAAACGGGAGTGCCGGGGCTTGCCGCGATTTCGATACCGGGACTCTCGGTCGTCGTGCCATAGGCACCGCCGCGCTGCCAACCAAATCGCTGCACGACGTCGCCGCGAACTGGCCAACGCAGTGCGCCGCGGGTCGTCGGCTGTAATTTGCTCCAATCCTTGTTCGCTTGTCTTGTCTCACTGCCCTGTGTGGTAGCTTTACTTCCACTCACTTGCTCTTTCCGGCGTTTCTCTTGCTCGGCAAGATTCTGCTCAATCGTGCGTTGAATGTCACGAAGTGATGCTTGCCGTTCCCCAATTTTCTTTTCCAGTTGAACCTGTGATGTCTTCACGCTCGCTAACTTCTTTTTTCGCTTCGCAAATTCGCTTTGCAGCGCCGATTCTTCGTTACGCAAGGCGGCATGTTGACGTTCGGTTTTTTGTACCGCTCGGCGGGCTTGGTCGTATACGTTAACATATTGTGTCCGCAACTCGTTTAATTCCACTTCCGAGGAACGGAAAAGTTGATGTTCCGCCAACAGCTCAGTTGTTGCCCGCTGTTCGGTTCGCTGCAATAAGGCATACAACCGCATCCGGCTTAACACTTCACGAATCGAATTAGCGCGCAGCAGCTCAAACCAGAACGGGTGACGATGATACTTATACCAGGTTACCACTTGCATTCGCATTTGATCTTGTATTAGATGTAACCGCTTTTGTAGCTCTTGCGCGCGGCTTGCGGTATAGGTCCATTGCAATGTCACATCATCGGTACGCTGCTTTTGTTGTTTAAGTTGTTGTTTATTTTTTTTGAGCAGAAGTTGTAACTCCCGGGAAAGCCGTTTCTTCAAAGCAATCTTCCGGTCGTACTCGACAATCTCTTTTTGCAGGGTTAATTCACTCCGGTTTGCCTTGTCCAGTTCGGTTTGTAGCCGGGCAATTTCCTCGCGGAGCCGTTGGACGTGCTTGTCGGACGCCTCCGGGGAGGGGGGAGCTGCGAGTGCCGGAAGCATACAAATGGCAAGGATTAGCAACCATTTATACGGGAAAGTTCGCGACTGTGATGTTGTAACCATATATGTTATCTAATGTTACGAATGTTTGTCGGATGACATAATCAACTCGTATGCTCAATTCAGTTAGCTACCTGTAACACAAAGAAAGCTTGTGAATCGCTACTCTCCAAGCCTTCTCCTCTTGATTTACGGAAATCACGCTTTATCTTTCCGGGGAATAGGGACCGAAACCGCGGGAATACTTGCGTGGTGCCCCTATCCTTCATTTTATCACATGCAAGTAAGCTGCGTAGTCTATCTAAGAGGAGGATGAATGAACAAGGCAGAATTGGTAGCCGCCGTCGCCGCAAAAGCGGATATCAGCAAGAAGCAGGCGGAAGAGTGCCTTAATGCGCTCATCGAAGCCGTCGAGAAAGAAGTCTCGAAGGGTGAAGAAGTAACCTTAGTCGGTTTCGGTACGTTCGGCGTTGCCAAGCGCAAGGCCCGTACTGGTCGCAATCCGCAGACCGGCGCCGAAATCAAGATTCCGGCAAAGAAGGTCCCGCGTTTTGTACCGGGCAAGGCGTTTAAGGCATTGGTCGCAGGCAAGAAATAATAAACCTGCAACGGCAAACATAAAACGGGGTGACATTGGTCATCCCGTTTTTCTTATATCTCGAATTCTAACAACGGGCATTATTTCCGAACGCGCAACAGCATGAAAAATCCGAGAATCGCAAAGGTGCCATTCGCAAACCACGCGGCGAACCATGCTGGAATATCCCCTTGGAAACCGAAAATCTTAGCGATCTGAATCATGCCAAAGTAGAGAAAACTGACAAAGAGTCCCATTCCAAATGATAACACAACACCGCTTCTTCGCTGTACTGCCGCAATCGGCACTCCAATCAAGACAATGATAAGTGCAGAAGCTGCGGTCGCAAGTTTGCTGGAGAGCTCGACATTCCAGCGGGTTGTTTTACTGCCGGTCTCATCCAACCGTTTGATGAAGCGTTTCAGATCGGTGTAACCCATCTCCTCCGGTTTGACGGATAAATCTGCAAAAGCGATCGGAGTCAACTCCACTTCTTTGACTATCATCGTTTTGAATGGAATGACGGTCTCTTTTTCGTTTTCCCATTTTCGTTCGACACCACGCTCAAACTGCCAGCCGGATGCCGAATCCCATTTCGCTTCTTCAGCGTCGATCCGGTAATACACCGAACGCCCTTTCGCTAATTGTAAGGTGGGTCGAAGTCCCCGTTGTTTTGTTTCGTCCCAATGTTCCATGTGAAAGAATCTGCCAGCGCCTTCCAATAAGTAAATCCGGTCGGAACGAACAGTCGATTGTTTTGGGAGTTTTTTGACTTCTACTCGCCAAATCTCCATCCGCTGTTGATTCAGTGGTGGCAATAAATATTCACCGAACCAGAACAGAAAGCCGGAAACGAAAACTCCGACGATGATTAACCGCGAAGAGACCCACCATAGCGAGATACCCGATGCCCGCATTGCCACGAGTTCATGGGTATTGATTAATCCGCCGATGGTCGAGAGCGTAGCGAGGATCATCGCAACTGGAAAAACCAAAAACGCGATGTAGGGTAGGAACAAAAGATAATAACGTGCGATGATGTTCGTCGCTACGTTGCGGTCGAGAAACTTGTCGAGGTTCTCAATTAAGTCGATTACTAAGAAGACCAATACCGCTGCAAGCAGGGAGAATAATAGAATGCGGAGAAAACGTCCGACGATAAAACGGGAAAGCGTACTCATAGTCGCTCCTCGCTTTTCTTTTCATCTGCTTTATCGGCATCGTCGAGGGCTTGTTCGAGCAGACCGGAGTTTTTCGCATTCAACAAACGTTCAGCAGTTTCCCGGTCGAATCCCAGCAAAGTCGCTGGATCTTCCTCTTTCTGTTTTCGCCAGCGCGAAGGGATTAAATTCAGTTGGGTTCCCTGTTTCACAGTTGTCACCATCAGGAAGACGCCAATCCCAAGCATTAAGAGATTCGGCAGCCACATCGACAACCACGGAGCGACTTTCCCGCGGTCAGCATAATCCTCACCGGAGATTAAAAACACCCAATAGATGAGAAAAAAGAAGGTACTGAGACCGGCTGACAAACCGATACCACTGCGTTGCAAACGCGCTCCCAGCGGAACCGCAATTAAAACAAAGAGAATACAGGCGACCGGGATCGAGAATTTCTTGTGTAATTCTACTTGCAATGAATTCCACAGCCGGTCTTTATCTTCGCGATTTTTCTTCATAACTGCGATGCGCTGAAACATCATCGGAATCGTCATCTCGCGGTCGCTGCGGTACGCTTGCTCGGTGCGCTCGAAGAGAGCGCCCGGTGCCGGGAGTTTTACAATCGCACTATCAAACTGAATGACTTCATAGTTCAGCGGTACTTTCCATTTGAAGCGATGAATTTCACCATCGCCCATTGTAAACAGGAATGCGCGAGCAGATGGGGAAAACTTCAACGTGCCGCGGTCGGCGCGAATTGTAACTTTTTTGTCGCGCTCCCCTTCGTCTTGAATTAGGAGCGACATCAAGAGGTTGTCGCGTTGCCGTACTGAATCGGCGAGCATGACGTAATTGCCCAAATCGAAATTGAAAACGCCGGGTTCGATGGCAAGGATTGGTCGCTTTCGCGAAATCGCGTTATTCAACTCTTTGAGCCGGTAATTAAAATTCGGGAGCAGCCAACCGTTGAAGTACACCAGAAACAAGGTGCAGGCAAACCCAGCCAGCAGCACCGGCCGCAACAAACGGAATAGCGAAACGCCTGCCGCACGAAGCGCAGTGATCTCCTGATCGGCGGAGAGCCGAGCGAATGCCATCAGGACGCTGACGAGTACCGCCATCGGAATCGCGAGTGAGGCAATCCAAGCTAAGTTCAAGGCAAAGAATTCGAGAATAACCATCCATTCAAGACCCTTCCCCACAATTCGCCCCAGCATCTGAAACAGCAGATTCAGAACGAAGATGAAGATTATCAGCGCCAACGAATACACGAAGGGCGCGATATGCTCTTTGAGGATGTAGCGTGTTAAGACTGGCATAGAAAGCTAAGATACTTTTTTTCGATACCCATTGCGAGAATCCTGCCAAACTTCTATTGGAGGTTGGGCACTCTTGCCTGACGCGGGTACAGACAGGTCTCCCGACCTGTATCGTAGGGGAGACCGGCGGGCTCCGCAAAAAGAGGGCGGCTGCCAGCCGCTCCTACGATTCAAATTGCGATTGGTACTGATTGGTCACCCGACCTGTAATAAAGGATATGCAGTACGGGAGAATCGCCAGTACCCGGGGTAGGGGCGAGCCGCGCACGCCCGCAGTTCGTCTGGTTTCTGACATCTCACTTTCAACAGCGTTTACTTTCTCCATGTCCGCACCAATACTCGTTTATATGCGAAGAAGTTACTGCTGATGCGGTAGCTGGTTGCACAACTCTCCAGCGAAATTCCAGCAACACCGCAGATTTTCGGGTGAATTGACTTTTCCGTTTTCTCCCTCTAACTTGTACCGCTCGGAGGAGTAGACCTAATTGGTAAGGCAGCAGTCTTGAAAACTGCGGCGCGCAAGCGCATGGGGGTTCGAGTCCCTCCTCCTCCGCCCAGTAGCGCAGACAATCCAGTCTGCGAACGTAGCGTAGACAATCCTGTCTGCGGTTGCCATAATCCGTAAACTTATTCATTGTTTGCGAAGTTGGTTTCCGATGGGTATCTTTGCCCACCAGAACGTTTGGGAGAGTTGGCCGAGTGGCTGAAGGCGGCGGTTTGCTAAACCGTTGTACGGGTTACACCGTACCGTGGGTTCGAATCCCTCACTCTCCGCACAACACAGGAATCAGGTAACTGGCAATCGGTGATAGGAAATAGGCAATAGGGAATGGGTGATGGGTGTAACCAAGTTGACACCGATCCCCCTTTTTTTCTATTCTCGAACCCCGATTTCCGAATTCCGATTACCGAATTGGAGAGTTGGCCGAGTGGTTTAAGGCACACGCTTGGAAGGCGTGCGTACGGGAAACCGTACCGAGGGTTCGAATCCCCCACTCTCCGCACCTAGTCTGGGCTACAGGGTTTTTAACAACCCTACTTTTTCCCCCTTTTTTCCGCACTTATCATTTGCTAATGGAGTTGCTAATAGAGGTTAGCAATGTCCCCAAACAACATCACTTTATTCAAACGCGATAACGGTATCTGGTATCTACTAATAAAGGAAGATACTGGTAAGGTTCAGTGGAAATCGACACGTTGTTCCATAAAGTCAGAAGCCTTGAAGTTCCTGACTGAAGAACGCGCGATGGAAAAAGCCTTGCCGAAGAAGCGTCTGTCTTACTTTATGCAGGACTTCCTGAAGTACGCTGAAAGCACCTACGCACAGAATAACGTAGAACTGTATGAACGCTACCTAAGAAGGTTCAAGAACTACGTAGGTGACATTTTCTTGGATCATGTAACCATCGCAGACATCGACAAGTTCAAGGCGTTACGACTTCGCGAAGCGAAGCCTACCACCGTTAGCATCGAACTACGCACCATAAAATCTGCATTCCAACATGCTGTCAGATGGAAGCTGATGTCCAGCAATCCATGTGATGGATCGAAGTTACCAAGGATCCCCGATCAAGCCCCATCCTTTATACTTCACGATGAAATGCAAACCCTGTTGACCGCACTACCAGCGCGCGACCAGTGGTTCAAAGACATCGTGTTGTTCGCATTGTTGATGGGTTTACGACGTAGTGAACTATGCAATCTGAAGTGGTCTAACATCGACATGAACCGACGTATACTAACCATCGAAAGTAGTGATGGATTCCATGTGAAGGCAGGAAAACGCCGAACGATACCAATAGGTGAAACAGCCTATTCTATTCTTGTCAACCGCTTTTCGTTGTTCCCAGAAGGGTATGTGTTCAAGTACAATGGGCAACCAGTTAACCCGTTGACACTGACACATAAGTTTAAGGTAGCAGCGCGCAAGGCAGGGTTAGATGACCGCATCCACTTCCATTCCCTGCGTCATTCATGTGCATCGTGGCTTGCTGCTGATGGTGTCAGTATCTACCATATCGCAAAGCTGCTGGGGCATACTACTGTCAGTACCACCGAAAAGTTCTATGCGCACCTGCAGCCAGAAAGCTTGCGGGAAACTGTGAATAGGATAGCAGTGTAGAAAGCAAGAACCCGCTGAAAGGCGGGTTCTTCTATACATGAGATTAGACTTAAGGTTTAACATCTTGATCAGATCTAGTAGATTTCGGTTCGATTTCCACCATTCCACTGTCTTGAATTTCGCCCAGTAAGTTAAGTGGTTGGTTCACATGCTGGTTTAAGATCCGAACAATGCTGTCATCACTTACATTCAACTGCTTTAAGATCGTAACTTTCTTCTGGACTATTTCCAGTTCGCTAGCAACGTTTTGTAGAACCAGCCTCTTTTCTTCTTCACGGTTGCGAAAAGCGATATCCTTCTTCCTTTCATGGCGATCTTGCATGTACTTTCTTATCTGTTCAAGCGGATTAAGTGATCCGATAAATTCCAAGAAACCAGGTGAATGAATTTCTACTTGACCGACAAGTAATCGTAGTTCTGGTGCAATGATATCTTGGATCCTACCAATCGGGGCTATCCTTCGCTGTTTCCCTTCTATCGCATCAGTAAGGATGTATCGATTTGATGACGTCTGTTCGCCATACTTTGTTCGTGCACGATCAACAAGGAATTCAAAAGCAACAAGATTGTTGTATGCGTTGTCTAACGCTATCAGGAAGCGGGCGGTGTCGGCTACGCTAACTATTACGTTGGTTTCGAAGCGCAGGGAAGATTTTTGATGTTCGTACATGAAGACTCCTTCAGTTGCACGCAAAATACATTATCTAGTTGTGTAATCCCAGCAATCTAAGCATATTTAGCATATGCCACAACCACAAAAGCCAGAACAGAACGCCCGCGACCAGATCGATGCTATGCTAACTGCAGCAGGTTGGCAGCTACAGAACATCGATCAAGTAAACTTGTCCCCGCGTGGTGTCGCAGTTCGCGAATACCCGACCACCGTTGGGTTTGTGGACTATATGTTGTTTGTGGATCGCAAGCCTGTAGGGGTGATCGAAGCGAAGCCCGAAGGTACATCCCCCAGTGGTGTGGAAACGCAGTCAGACGCATACTTGCGAAGCACCGCGAAGCACATCCCCATCGACAAGCAGTCGTTGACATTCGGGTACATTAGTACTGGAACCGAAACGCACTTCTATGACGTTCGTGATCCCGATTGCAGACCGCGACCGGTATTCGCCTTCCATCGTCCTGAAACCCTTGCCGACTGGTTATCCCTGACCACTACTCTGCGAGGTAGACTACGGACATTACCACCGTTAATCAAAGACAAGCTGCGTGATTGTCAGATCCGCGCTATCGAAGGATTAGAAAAAAGCTTTGCGAACAACCGACCCCGCGCACTGATCCAAATGGCAACGGGAAGCGGTAAAAGCTTCTGTGCAGTCAACTTTGTGTATCGATTGATCAAGTATGCAGGTGCCAAACGTGTCTTGTTTCTGGTGGATCGCAACACACTGGGAAGGCAGGCACGTACTGAATTCCAACAGTTCCAGACCCCCGACGACCATCGAAAGTTTACCGAATTGTATAACATCCAGCTATTGTCGTCATCGACATTGGACCCCGTATGCAAGGTAACGATATCGATGCACAAAGACTGAATTAGCTAAGGAACTATTCGCTAGGGGTTACGACAAACCTAGATCAAGCAAGACTAGAATGTGGCAGGGGATAAAATTGAAGCCCTGATGGTGCGACTGGTAATCTGTCATTCAGGTCATTCCCCCAGAAATCCCCACCAGTCCTGACTTAGGCGCGATGTTGCCTTGTCACTTTCTTGTCATTGATGTGTCATGTTGCATCTATTATCTTATGATGTAATGTGTTAGCACTGGCAGTTGCCAGAAAGTAGATCGTACTGTACTGATGTGGGTTGGCAGTACAGCCGAAGCAGAAATCGTTAGTATTCATTGGGTTATCAACATCTTTGCTGCTAATGGAACTGCTAATGAAACAGGTAAATAGTGCAATTCCATGTATCTGTAAGTAGTTGGAAATGAAGGACAGTGGTTTAAGGCACACGCTTGGAAGGCGTGCGTACGGGAAACCGTACCGAGGGTTCGAATCCCCCACTCTCCGCGCTAAATATTGGTTTATGTTTATTAGCTTCACTTAATCATCTTACCTATATAACACAAGGAGGAGAAGTGATT
Organism: bacterium; assembly: GCA_030247525.1. Lineage (NCBI taxonomy): Bacteria > bacterium. The sequence goes on from JAOTSC010000037.1 coordinate 14,689, forward strand.
CCTGGTTATCGAGAGATGATGGATCCAATTAAATCGTTTCTCCAAGATGGAAAAACTCGCAATAGGGACGAGATTCGTGAATTTGTAGCACAATATTTTAAGTTAACACCATATGATATGAGTCTTACAGTTCCAAGTCGTCCAGAAGCACTCTATTCTAATCGCGCGGATTTTGCTATACACTATTTGTACCGTGAAGGATATACTGAACGGACAGGGCGAGGCCAATATCGTATAAAACAAGCCTCGCAAACAAATTCTCACACTACTCAAGTAAATGAACAAAAGCAATTTCAATCAATGAAACCATCAATCGTACAAAAATCAGATCAGTTAGCTCAAAGTAATAAGCAGACAACTACTGAACTTACTCCTACAGAAGAAATTGGTAGAGCTTTTGAGATAGTTCATAATGCACTAGCATTTGAGTTGTTGGAGTTCGTGAAAAAAATGTCACCTAGCGATTTTGAAAATCTAGTTGTTGATTTATTAGTAAAAATGGGTTACGGTGGTAATTTAATCGATGCAAAGAAGATGTTAGGAAAGAGTGGTGACGAGGGTGTTGATGGGGTTATAAAAGAAGATCATTTAGGTCTTGATCTAATTTATGTCCAAGCAAAAAGATATCAAGATACAACCATTGGTCGACCTTCGATCCAGCAGTTTGCAGGTGCTTTGATTGGTAAGAAAGCCCATAAAGGTGTTTTCATTGCTAGTTCAACATTTACAAAAGATGCTAAAGAATACGCAGCAAGTATCGAAAATAAGATTGTTCTTATCGATGGAGAACAACTTGTAAATCTAATGATCGATTTTGATTTGGGCGTAACAGTCATTTCTAACTATCAAATCAAGAAAGTCGATTTAGATTATTTTGTTAAAGACTGAAATTTCTCTAGGAGATGAGCGTACGGGAAACCGTACCGAGGGTTCGAATCCCCCACTCTCCGCACCAGATAAGGGTTTCATGGTTTTGTCCTGAAGCCCTTTTTACGTTTTTAGGGGAGGTGCTAACAGATTTGCTAACAGAAAGGCAAATCATATTGACCAACAAACAAACGCTGTTTAGAAGGGAAAACGGTGTTTGTATTTCGTCGATTTTATCAATAAATACAACCAGCGAAAGACTCATCCCAGTTTGATTTGATCAGATGAAAAATGTTCGATATTTTCTTTGTGTGATAACTTACTTGAAATCTACTGTCGATCGACCCATCTCGGAGTCGTCACCATGAACCAAATCACACTCGCCATCCTGTGGATACTCTTCTGTATCATCCACAGCGCATTGATTTCCGTTTCCACCACCCGTCTGCTCAAGCGAATCCTGCGAGATCGGTACCGCTGGTTTCGGTTGAGCTACAACATCTTCTCGCTTGTCACCTTCCTCCTGATAATCGTTGCTACAGCAAAAGTGCCGGGCGAGGAAGTATTCGTTTGGGATGGCTGGCTCCGTATCCCCCAGTTCTTACTCTTCGGTCTTGCAATCGGAATGTTCTTTGTTGCAGGAAAGAGTTACAATATGATGTTTTTTCTCGGAATTGAACAGCTGCAAAGTAAATCGACCAATTCACCAGCACCGGTTAATGAACCGATTGTTGCCACCGGGATTCAAGGACTCGTCAGGCATCCGTGGTATACCAGTGTGTTCATCCTACTGTGGGTTTCCGATATGAACACAACCGAGTTCATGACTAACATTATTCTAAGTGTATATTTAGTAGTTGGAACGATTTTAGAGGAGCGGAAACTGGTGTTAGAGTTCGGACAAAGCTATATCGACTATAAACAACAGGTTTCGATGATCGTACCGTGGAAGTGGTTAATGAAACTGATTCAACAACAATCTTTTAAAGCATCGTAGACAAAGGTAGGAAAAGACCTACCGTGGGTTCGAATCCCACCTCTCCGCACCAGATAAGGGTTTCAGCGACAGGCTGGAACCCTTTATTGTTTAGGAAATTGCCAACCGATTAATCAACACGAAGCGAGACAGCAAAAGAAGCAATACTACCGACAATAAAGAGCTTCCTCACCAAATTGACTATAGTTACCTCGAGTACGCACCACATCTCACTCAATGTTTCGTTGCAACGAAGCCCTACAGATATGCAACTTTACGCACCAACAACCCATGATCGGTACATAGTCTGGAGTTAATCATTCGAGTCTAACGCGAAAAGTTGGGCACTCGTGTAATGTCGCTTTCTATCGTATTTTAGTACCTGTCATCATCTTGAGGTCATCATGTCGATCAACATCCTACAGCAAATGCTCAAGGGAATAGAGTTATTCCGCACTTTTACCGACAGCGAACTTACCACACTTGGCGACTTGTTCGAGGTTCGTCAATTCAATGCCGGTCAGACCGTGTTCAAAGAGGGTGAACCGCGCTGGGCTTTGCACATCATCTACGAAGGTGAAGTGGATTTACAGCGTAAAAACTCGTTTGGTCATGAAGTGCGCATTACACGACTCGTTGTGAACGATTTTTTCGGTGAAAGCGCTTTGCTCGACGATTATCCGCACTCGTTAACCGCGCGCGCCGTATCGCCGGTACGAACTTTTGCTTTACCCCGCGAACGTTTGCACGGTTTAATTCGCAGCGATCCCGACATCGGATTGAAAGTGATCTCATCGGTGACGCACGTAATGTCCCGGCGAATGCGAAGCGGTGTGAAAGTGTATGGGTTAGGAGCGCAATACAGTACCGGAGAGCGCAGAGTCGAACACGATTTGCTTAGCGAGCGACTTATTCCCGTGGATAATTACTACGGTATTCAGACCCTTCGCGCACTGGAAAATTTCAATATCAGCAACGATACGCTTGTTTCGCATCCACGGATTATCGAAGCGTTGGCCATGGTGAAAGCTGCTTGCGCCAAAGCGAATAACGAATTGGAGTTGCTGGATGATAGTATTGCCAATGCGATTGTAACGGCTTGTCAAGAAATCATGGATGGCAGGTATCATAACCACTTCGTTGTCGATATGATTCAAGGCGGCGCGGGAACTTCGACAAACATGAATGCAAACGAGGTTATCGCAAATCGCGCATTAGAGATTTTAGGGCATACAAAAGGGGAGTACAAGTATTGCCATCCCAATAATCATGTCAATCTATCGCAAAGTACGAACGATGTTTATCCAACCGCGCTGCGAATCGCGCTGCTGTTCGGCAATCGCGAACTGATTACCGTACTGGAGCAACTGATTAATTCCTTTCGAGCGAAAGCAAAACAGTTTGCCAACGTATTGAAGATGGGGCGTACCCAGCTTCAGGACGCAGTGCCGATGACGCTTGGCCAAGAATTCGAGGCGTATGCGGTTACTTTGTCCGAGGAGATCTCTCGCCTTCAGCAGAATGCGAATCTATTTCTCGAGATAAACATCGGAGGTACTGCGATCGGAACCGGGATCAATACGGTTCCGGAGTATCCAACCACTGCGATCCGACATCTACGGGCGATTGCGGGTTTAGACTTGATCTTGGCGACCAACTTAGTCGAAGCGACTCAGGATACCGGCGCGTACATCATGTACTCATCGGCATTGAAACGTCTTGCCGTTAAACTATCGAAAATATGCAATGATTTGCGACTGTTATCTTCTGGTCCCCGTGCAGGGCTTGCGGAAATACAGCTTCCCAAGATGCAGCCCGGGTCTACAATCATGCCCGGAAAAGTGAATCCGGTGATTCCTGAAGTTGTCAATCAAGTCGCGTTTAAAACGATCGGTAACGACTTGACGGTTACGCTTGCCGCTGAAGCGGGGCAGTTGCAGTTGAATGTAATGGAACCAGTAATCTTCCAAAGCATTGTCGAAAGTGTCGAGATGTTGAAGAACGCGATGATGACGCTCAAGATTCGATGTATCGACGGAATTGTCGCAAACGAAGACCGTTGCCGAGAGTACGTGTTACAAAGCATCGGGCTTGTCACAGCATTAGTACCGGTGTTAGGTTACGAAGTGTGCACGGATTTAGCTGCCGACGCAGAGACAAACAATCGTAGTGTTTACGAGTTAGTTTTGGAGAAAGGGTTGTTGTCCAAAGAGCAACTGGATGATTTTCTCCGTCCGGAAAACATGTTAAGTCCCAGAAGGATGTAACTGGGTTAGATATTGCGAAAGAAAACTGTCAATATGCGCGTAATTCGATTGACGGAATAAAGCAGCATGAATCCAAACAATGCTCTTCACCAAAAGCATTTGTCAACGGATTGCACCGAGAAAAAACGGGCGGTTGTTACACCGCCCGTTTCATCGAAGTTTACTTAGAAGAAGAAACCTTACCGCTTCATCTGATTACTGCGATACAATAGACGCTCCACCTCGAATTTCGGGGTACCCGAACGCATTGTGCGAAGGATTGCATCGGAGCCGCTTAATCCCCCATCCGTAAATGCTGTCACATGGTAGTACATACTGGGACTAAACCGGACGACCCCCAGATGTGAATAGGAAACGGCATCCGCACCAGTCGTATAGGCAAGAAATTGCCAAGGGATCGAAACATCGTTCCGAAAGTATACCAAGTAATTGGACACGGTAACCGGTACACCTGTCATATTGGTATTCACTCGCAGCCAGTTCAGATGGGCGTTGTACCCGGAAACTGTGACAGTCAGATTCGCCGGTGCCATCGGATCGATATTGGCGGGATTCTGCGCATCGCTGTATACCCAATTCGACGTTGCTCCCGACATGGCATAGTTGTATGTAGTTAAGTTATTCTGATTCACCGTGGCATCAAGCACAGTAGTCAATCCACTATTCGTGCCGCCGGCAATCCCTTGATCGAAACTATAAACCGCAACCAAACTGGGATTTTGAGTCGGATTGATTTTGCTGTACATCGCTTCTTGGATTTGTGATAAAGTTCGCAATCCACTCCAAAGCCGGAACTCATCGATACTCCCTTTGTATTGGTATCCACCGTAAGTTCGCCTACCGATCGTCAGTGGTGAATTCGTTTGAGCAATCGGAGTCGTTAGGGGATTCGAGCCGCCATTGGTCCAGGTGACTTCGATACCGTTTACATAGCAATGCGCTTCGGCAGTTGTAGGACTGTAACTGCAGGCGATATGAACCCACACATTCAGTGGGATCGAAGCATTGGCGTCGATGTAGACATAGTTCGTCGGAATGAAGCGGAAATTATTCGAAGGATAATTCAAGTGAATCTCCATTTGCTCCAAGTTCTTCGCGCTTATGAACTGGATCGCACCGGGGTTTGTACCGTCCCGGTAGACCCAAGCTTCAATGGTGAAGCCATCGGCAAGTGTCACGTCGCAACTTGTCGCGCCGGATATGTAATCGTCGATCCCGTCGAAATTGAGTGCATTGGAAATCAGTGCATCTTGTCGAATTATCATCGAATCGACTTGTTGCTCGCTGTCTGTGAACACCAGCGTTGCCGTGCGTGGCGTAGGCAATAAGTTAGAAGCGAAGACGGCATTCATTGATACTGAACCGCTGTCGGCACCAGTGCTCAGGGTAACCCACGGTTGATTCGTGGACACTGTCCATGCATTCACGCTAGATACTTCGATGTTACGAGTGGAAATGTTGCACGGAATGAGAAGTGTGTCGGGATTAACAACAATCGACGAAGTTATCCCGGGTGCGACCGTTCCAACTGTTATAAACTGATCGACAACTCCAATTCCTACCGCACCGGGTATCAGCAATTTGACGTTCCAGTTGGAACGCTCGACGGTAACGGTTTGCGATGAGTAAGCAGGTACAGTATAGGTGTGTGATAGACCGGTGGTGTTTTCCAATTTCACCGAGTGGGTGATCGAATCGTTGTTGCTTACAGCAAATGTTGCAGTAGTACTGGTTGAACTTAGCGCAACCGCGGAAACCGTTGCAACGCCCGGCCAAGGGAGTTGAGAAGGCGATGTGGCGACATAAGCGTTACCATTATAATACAGCTCCAATTGATCGCGGCAGAAGATGATTCGGCGAGACTGTGGGGCGAACGTTAGAGAAAACTGATCAGTTCCGGTAACGAAATTAAGTGGATAGGGTTGGTTGTTTGGATTTACCACTTCGAAGACAAAGAAGTTGTCCACTACCCCGTTTTCGTTCCAATACGTTCTGCCTAACGGGTAGATTTGAAACAAATTCCCCGGATCGGGTTCTTCGGCACAGAACTGATTATTCGCAGCGTATTGAAACATAAACAACGAGTTACAAACGGTGTATTGAAAAGTAGCGATTGAGTACTTAAGAGTGAACACGGCTTGAGTTTGATAAGGAGCTATCAATATTTCCCCGGACATGGGACCTGAAGTGTACTGCACTGTGATTGTGTTGGAGGTGTGATTTGTCAAATCAAAATTTGCCATCGTCGGGCTGTCGCTGCAAATACGCTCGATCAAAACTTCGGTACCAGCAGGTTCGATTGGAACGAACGTAAGATCGTTACCATAGAACGTGCCGCTCGTCGTGACCACTTTCAGACGGTAGTGGTAGTATAGTGTGAAACCGTTAACCTGAATATTGGCAGTATCGACCACATCGCCGTTGGGCGCAGTATAGAATAACGAAGCGGGTACTTCTTGACCATAACTATCGGTCGGTCCATACTGGAAGGATACCGCGGTGATTGTTGCGCCATTGCTTTGAATGCGCCCTTGGAGCGTAGCCTGCCAGACATAGTTGACCAGTGAAGGTGGATATTCGGGATTGTTCGCTGTACAAGAAACACTAACCACCCGGTAGGGAAAAGTGGTGGTCACTGTTGGTGTTTGCGCGTTGGCGGTCATTGCGAGGAGCAGTGCGAGGATGAGTGTAACTACAGTACAATGTGTTTTCATGGTACACCCTATTTGTTAGTGAAGGGAATGATGTCGTTAAATGAACATAAATAAAGTACAATTCTGCTCGTGATTTTCATAACAAGGTCAATCCCATTTTGTTGAAACTTTACTCTTTACAGATGGACTTAATGAGACGTCCCAATACCCAGTGGAAACGATTAGCTTTTTAAGTTGCTCAGTATCAGGTTTGTAATCCCATCGACAAAACGAAGAATGATAGCACTGGTATGTTTGATTTGTGGACTGCGTGATTCTATCCTGTCGCGATAGATTTTCTGTTGTGATACTCCCAGTAATAAAGCGAGCTAACTTTGATGACTGATGTCAAATAAGTACATTGTAATCCAATACTTGATTGGGGTAATGTTAGTCTGAAGTGTTACAACAAACTCCATCAGATGTTCATGCATCGATTTTTCTAAGAGAAATGCTCGTTCATTCCAATCACATATATAACAACGCATTCACAATGATTGTTATAACTCACCCGCTCCATAAAGGGGAATTTGTGAAGAAAACGTCTCTCACAATTTTTTATATCGGTTTGTTCCTGCTCTCATCACCCATCATTGTTTGGGGTGACAGTTTAAACGTAAGAACAATCGGTATTTGTAACATACTCAAAGCCCGTGGATTTGCCTTGTCAGGTAGTTACGCTTATGTCGCCTCGGAAGACCTTGGCTTGCGAATTGTCAATATCTCTGATCCTTCCAATCCATCGGTTGTTGGATCTTACGACACCCCGGGAATGGCGAATGGAGTCGCAGTATCGGGGAACTATGCGTATGTTGCAGATGGTTTATCAGGACTGAAAGTGATCGATGTGAGTGTACCCTCCAACCCACAGTTGGTTGGAGGGTATGACACCCCCGGTAATGCTGTGAACATCGCAGTTAGCGGGAATTATGCTTACGTCGCAGAACAATACAACGGTTTACAAATCATCGATATCGGCAATCCAACCAATCCACAACCGGTACGATGGTACATTACTGCTGGCGAAGCCTACAACGTAACAATTGCCGGCAATTATGCCTATGTGGCAGATTATGGGTCGGGGTTGGCAATCCTCAATATCAGCAATCCCGCCAGCCCTCAAACAATTGGCACGTATGATACACAAGGTAATGCCCATGGTGTAGCAGCTTCCGGGAATTATGCCTACGTTGCTGACCAAACCGCAATGCGCATTTTCAACGTAACGAATCCTGCCACACCACTATATGTTGGTGTAAGCGCTACACAATTTGCGAGAGCAGTGTGTGTTTTTGATCGTTATGCATTTGTAGCCGAATCTAATTATGGCTTGCGGATATTCGACGTCACGAATCCATCTTCCCTTCAAGTGGCAGGGTACTATGATACTCCCGGCACCCCATATAACGTTAGTTACGCAAATAACTGTGCTTATGTGACAGATTACAACAGTGGTTTGCGAATTATCGACTGTTCGCAAGTCAATGGGAACCAACCGAATCCAACCTCTTCGTTTCTAACATTCACTGGAACACCGGTAGCGCAATATGATTCGCTTTTACTTACCATCTCGAATCGAAACCATACCGAGTTTCGATACAATACGTTAGTTAATTCAAACACGAATTTCTTTTCCTACCGTGTAGATGACTCGGACTCGGTAACAAATGCAAACGATTCGCTTCGAATTTGGGTACGATTCAATCCCGATTCAACGAACATTTATCGAGATACTTTGCGGATGACGTTCGATACCCCTTTTCAACCGATTACTGTTCCAATTTCAGGTACCGGAATCGGGACATATTCATATCTGACGCAATCAACTATAGTCTTTCCGAATTCTGTTGAACCGACTCTTCGTGACTCCATGCGGGTTCAAATTCGGGTTGCAGGTAATCTACCATTGTCTAACGTAGCTTTGATTAGCGATGCACCATTTGATTTTTCGGGTAATACACTACCTCTAACTCAGGCGGGAGATGCAGCCAGCATTTGGTTGCGATTTCAACCTACGGCACCAGGAACATTCGTTAGAAATCTTCCGATTGTAGTGAACACGATTAACGTCGATACACTTTGGATCACAGCAAGTGGCACATCGTCGTACGTTCCAGCAGCTCCAGGAAGCTTGACGATTTCCCTTGCCGGTGAGAATGCTGATTTGACATGGGCGCGGGTAGATACATCACAAAATGGAGTACCACTGACAATACAGCGATATCTGGTTTTCTACCGCAATGATAACACGACCCCCTGGTATTACTTGTGGAATACTGCTGGAGCCGATGCTACTTCCTTTACACATATTGGAGTGTCACGTTTCAGTCCGGCTATGTTCTATCAAGTAAAGGCATGGATTGGGGATTCCGATACTTTTGATCAGATAGTTCAACCAATGTCTGTGGGTACTTTAGCTATCGAAGTTGAAAGAAGATTATCAGACACACGATAAACACGTAAAAATGATATGAGAGGGTGAGAATATAAATTTCTCTTTCTCCAAAAATAAAATGGAAATTCGGGTATCTGGAGTTTGTCGAGATACCCGTTTTTAATGCATGTTTCGAAACGTAATCCTCGTTCTTTGTTCTCGATCTACGATGTTACATTTTCAATAAACCACTTCACAGTTCATATCAGAAGTCGCGAAGATAATGCTGTGCAACTTTTCTGTGTTTCTTTTCTACTAAACAGACGGCAGAAGTATCAATTTCGAGTACAATCGAACTCAAAACCATTCAAATAGGGTAC
>JAOTSC010000038.1 GCA_030247525.1 bacterium
AGTTGTCATCGCAATAAAGTACCAGACGAGAATTGCCGCAATCGGTAATCCACCCGTTGGAGTAAAGTTCGCTGGTGGCACATTCGCAGTGAGATAATCCATCCCGCCGAGAGTGAAGAATGCAGTTACGACCAATACGATGAATCAGATAAAAATGAGACGGAATTGTACGATATCGGCATAGACGACCGAGCGTAACCCTCCGGTAACGATGTACATTGACGAAGTAAGAATTCCTATCGCTAATGCCCACGGGAAGGATAGCCCGAACGCCATCTGCAATAAGGTGGTGACCATCAGAATATAGGCGCCGGGAACAGTCGTCAGGAATTGAAATCCGGCACCAAGCAATGCTGCGCGTCGTCCATACGCAATTTCCAATTGATCGGGAATGCTGAGGAGGCGTGAGCCTTGCGATTGCTTTGCCAACTTCAATGCAAAGATTAACGCATAAATGTAATAGGGAACGCCAAAGACAAACCAATTCGATAACCCGTACAAGTATGAGTACTCCCCAACACCAAGGATTCCGCCGTAGAAAGTAGAGACCGTAGTGGCAACAAAGGCGGGCAGCGTCAACCGGCGGCTGGCGACGAAGAAATCTTCGCTACCACTGCGGGAGCTGCGAAGAGCAAAAAAGCCAGCAATCAAGGATGCGAGGAAATAGCCGGCGATTACAGTGTAGTCGCCGCCGTCTAACCCAAAATGTGAAGTCTTCGAGTAATCAGTTGGCATCACGAAAAGATAGCATTACGGCAACGTTTCCCCTAAAACAATCCAGTAAGTCACGAGATTACTTCAGAAAACGAAGGGGTTGAACAAGCTGTCCGTTGGAGGTCGTTGAGCCCTTAGTGGTTTACTAATCATGTCGCTGTAATCTTTCCATTTCTTTCGGCAGTAATTCCACACGCCACAGCCCTTCGGTACAGTTTTCGCACATTGGCAATGGCGGCGCTTTGCTGTCGATAAACTGTCGCCGGAATTTTCGCGCCTTTTCCCCATTCCACACTGTTGCGAAACCATCCTGAAAGACATTGCCATAAGAATGTTCGGAATTTTTATCGAAGCAGCACGGCACCAATTCCCCATCGGCATGGACGACCGGATGCCACCACAACCGCCCGCAGCCAATCCACTTCCGCCGCAATATCAGTTTTCCCGACTCATCCTCGGTGTATCGCCAGAATTTTTTTTTCGTCGGGAGAAAATGCTTCGCGACTGGATCGTGCAGTCGTTCGATCTGCATCGTTTTGAATACTAATCCGTCACATCCGATTTTCTTCGCAAAAGCAGGCGCATCCTGCCATTGATGCTCATTCGTTTTCGCCAGCAACATCTGCATCGTGAGAATGGGGCCGCGTCCGCCATTGGCATCACGCGCCTTCCGCAACGCTTGGACTCCTTCGATGACTTTATCGAGTCGGCCGCCGACCCGGTACAACTCAAAGGTATCCTGGGTCGTACCATCGATCGAGAGAATTAACTCGGTGAGACCGCTTGCGACCAAGCGTTCCGGCCAATCGTTTTTTGCGAGCAGGGTCGCATTGGTCGAAGTAAGGGAGTAGGTTTTCGTGGCGGAGCATATTTGAGCAATTTTGTCGAAATGGCGCACCATCAAGGGTTCGCCTTGATTGAATAGCAGGACGTGCGCGATTTTCCCGCGAAACATCTTCCACAATTCGGCAAACGCTTCGATCGATACTTCTCCAGTACGCCCCAATTCGCCGCGCCCCACCGGACATTCGGGACATTTCAAATTACAGCGCGCAATTGGCTCGATCATCGCACTCGAAGGAAACGGCGCTGTCTCATCCCGCGGCATAACCAATCGTGTCCACGCCTGAGTCAGCAATGTGCCGTAGCGCGACGGGTTCGCCAGTGTCGTCTGCAACAGTTTCGCTACCTGTTTATTTCCCAATCCTTCGAGCATTTTTTCCTTTCGTCATACTCAATATACGATTGGACGACCTCGGCTTATACAGGTATATTCCCACAAGATGAAGAGTATCGAACTATTTTTACTAATGGCGACGCTATCGATGGCGGGCATGATCCTGTATGACCGGGTAATGCTGCTATTAAAACGTCCGCCCGGACTTCTATTTAATGCCGCATTGGTGGCATTGCTTGTCGGTGCAGTGTTCTCCCATGCCCTCATTTTGCGTGGTGTGGTGTGGTCGCTACTGTTTTTCGCGATAACGACTGTCGTTCCCTACCTCGTCGAAGCTATCGGTGTCCGTACCGGAATTCCGTTCGGGCATTACCGCTATACGAAGCTCATGGAACCGTTTGGCCCATTCGGAGTACCAGTCGCAGTCGCCGGGATTTGGCCGGTTGTGTTATACTTCAGTGTGGTCGATGCCGAAGTACTTTTCACCTATTTCGATTGGACGATGTCGCTATCGCGGTTACTGCCTACTGCCGCTGTAATCGCCATGGCTGCCGATTTCCTCATCGAGCCGACTTTGGTCACGAAAGGGTATTGGATTTGGGATCGTGAGCGAAGCTCCCGTATCCGCTGGCGGACGATTCCTTGGACGAATTTTGTTGGTTGGTTTGGCACGGCATTGTTTACCCTCATTCTCGCCTTTGCCGCCAACGGATTTCTCTTGCCTCACCAACCGAATTTTACCGGTGACTGGTTGTTTCCGGCGCCGCTACTCTGGGCAGGGCTTGGTGTATTGAATCTGGTGTTTGCCGCGCTCCATGACCGGATTCCCGAAGTTGTCATCGGCGGGATTGTTGTCTGTCTCTGTGCCTTCTGGTTGTTCTATCAAATGGCATTTGTATGAGCGACACCCACCACACCCAGCGCATCGAACAATACTACCGCGACATGCGCAGTTTAATCGATATCGTCACGGCACAGAATGGGTACGCGAATCTCGGTTGGCTACCGGAACACTCTTCCGGTGATTATCAGACCGCGCAAAGATTGTTGGTGCGAACTATTGCGGATCAATTACAATTGCGGCCACAGTTTCGCGTATTGGAAATTGGTTGCGGGTTAGGCGGCCCGGCACGACAAATCGCTACTGAGTTCTCATGCGAAGTTTATGGTCTCGAACTTCTCCGCTCGCAAATCGATGCCGGGCAAAAAACACTAACTGCTAAAGACACAATTCACTTAATCCAAGCATCCGCTCAAGCGCTTCCGTTTCCACGAGAGACTTTCGAGGCGGTGTATTCGCTCGAGAGCGCATTCCATTATCCCGATAAGTCGAAATTTGTTTCCGAAGTGGCGGCGGTGTTAAAGCCGGGAGGAAGGTTTGCCATTGCCGATGTGTTATTCACGGGAAACCGGCGGAACGGTTGGCGGGAACGGCAAGTACTGCGGGCGTTAGGCGCACACTCGCTCTATACGGAAGCCAAGTATCGTGAAGCGGCTCAACAGAATGGATTGCGATTCGTCTCCCGGACCGATTTGACTTCTGGCGTTTGTCGTTCGGTACAGAAAATGGCACCGCTCATTTTTCAACATTGGCACACCTTGCGGGATGCTCATTATGCGAATTGGTACCTCCTTGCTATTGCAGCAATCGCAAAGCTTTCTCCGATTACATACCCCATCGTTCCGGTTCGTTACACACTGCTCGGGTTTGAGAAGTCGCTTCGGTAGGATAAACACTTTTGTCTGTCCACTGTTTCGCTGTTGTAGAAGATGTCGAAATGCGCCCATAACTGGTGGCGACGGGCTTCCAAACCCGTTTCTGTTGTTATAATTTTGATGCGTCATTTATCTACGGGCGGGCTTGGGAACCCGACCCTACTACAAAACAAAAGGGGCGTATATCATACGCCCCTAAACCCATCACCTTCTCCGCGACAGGAACCCGTTTCGGCTCACCGTAGGTAATGTCGCTGTCACGAATTCCGAACCCCGAATCCCGAGCCCATGATTACGACACTTTCACTTCCGGGACTTTCTTGTCGGTGGTCCCTTTGATGTAGTGTTGTTGGACGATGGTCGCCAGATTGTAATAGAAGTAATACAATACTAAGCCGCTCGGCAGCGAATTAAAGAATACCGCCATCATTACCGGCATCATGTATAACATAATTTTCTGGTTCGGATCGTTCGACGCGGTCTGCTTTCCCATATAGAATTGGGTGACGCCCATCAGTATCGGCAGCAATGCGACATTGACCCCGTACAAGGGGATGCTGAACGGTAGAATAAACAACGCTTCCGGTTGGGAAAGGTCTTGAATCCATAACATGAACGGCGCACCGCGTAACTCAATCGTCGAGCGGAATACGATAAACAAGGAATACAGCACTGGCATCTGCAATAGCATCGGCAGACACCCGGCGGCGGGATTTACCTTATATTCCGCATAAATCTTGAACATCTCCTCTTGCATTTTCTTCGGATTGTCTTTGTACTTTTCGCGCATCTCCTGCATAATCGGCTGAATGATCTGCATTTCCTTCATACTGCGGAATTGCTTCGCAGTAAGCGGCCAAAGTATCACTTTAATCAGAATTGTGAAGAGAAGAATAACGATACCGTAATTCGGAACGAATTGATACAGGAATGTCAATGTCCACAATACCGCTTTGGAGAAGGGACGAATAATCGCCCAACCCCAATTCATAATCAGGTCAAGCTTTGGCGCAAACGCGCCGACATAGCTGTTCTTGAGCGGTCCCCAATAGACCCGGGTCGAGAACTCCGCCATCGCTGTCGTAGGTACTGTCACCAGAATCCGTTGAGTTTTCCAAGTGGGGTTCAGTCCAATTTCCGACGACATTTCCACCGCAGTACCCGGCTTCTTCGGCGAAACCGCCACGACGAAATATTTACTGCGTTGCGCGACCCATTGCGTCGTGCCCGATGCGTTGAACTTCTCTGGTTTATCCGCCGATGGGGCAAATTCTTCATGGGTACCGTTGGAATACTCACCGAGCCAAACGTGGCTTCCGACGAAATACTCTTCTCCGGTTTGGGTCATACTGCTGATGGCGGTACTATGAACATCCTCAGTCGGCGATAAGCCGGGCGATATCGACCAAACGCCGGACTCGCCGAGGGTAGTCAATTTCTCCGCTTGATAGCGCGCTGTAATCTCAAATTCAAAGGAACCCCCTTTGAAGGTGTACAGCAGTTCGACATTGCCGAACGGCTCCACCGCGCCGTGCAAGGTAACGGTGCGGGTATCGTTCTCGGATAGCTTAATCAACGAATCGGTCGAAGTGAATTGAACGAATTCAACCGTGCGCATGCCACCATCACGGAACTGGAGACCCGGTGCAATCGAGTATCCTTCATCCTTCCGGACAGTTTCGACGGTGTCCTTGATATACTTCCCGTTCGGATGCAGTTTCCAATGGAGGAAGCGTGCGCCGTCCCACCCCAATACAGCGGTGTACAGCGGTGTGACAATTGTCGTTACCCCTTTCGCGGGATCGGCGATCTGCTTGAACCACGGCTTTTCGACGACGGGTGGTACAAGCGGTGTCGTGGTACTCGTTATGGCAGATGTATCGGCTCGTACGCCGGTTTCCGCAGGCGGTTTCGCGGCGGGAATGGTATCGTGCGATTGCGTTACCGGCGGCGGTGGTACGGGAGTTGGCGCCCACAATTTTTCCAGATAGGGCGTTAATATTAGCACCAGGCCGATGAGGAGGATGGCAATCCAAGCGTTTCTATCCATAGTCTCTTTGTGACTGCCGAAACAAAGGCAAGTCGTATCCTTTTCTGATGAATCGACACAAAGTAGTCAAGCCATTCCCTGAGTGCAAAAGTGGCAAAGAACAATAGGAAGGGGGGTAAATCGGCAAATTGTTCGTTAAGAGCAAGACGGAAGTCAATTTTAGCGATTAAACCGAAAAACTTGAAATTTGTCCAAAAAGTGGGAACCAGTGAAAGCATACGGCGTTTAAATATCGTAAGTCAATTTCACACAGGAGTTTGTCGTGTTGATTCTCATTCGAAACTTGCACTTTCGCATCGACCAAACTGTGCGTAAATTTATCGAACAGTCGATTCAACGCAAGTTAGAAAAGTATGGCAATCACATTCGGCGGGTTACGATTCAACTGATTGATTTTAACAGTCGCCATGACGGAAACAATAAGAGCTGTCGGATTGAGGTTCGACTCTCAACCAATGCAATTGTTTTTGTTGAAAAAATCAGCAAAGACTTAATTCATTCCGTGGAGGAAGCGGCAGAGCGGGCATCGGGAGCGGTTTCCCGTTCGGTCGGACGTTCCCGCGCCAAGCGTCGTTCCGTCCAACTTGCCATCGATTAACAACAACCTTATTCCCATGTATTTCCGGTCGTAGTAGAATGCAGCCTTATTACAAAATTGCCACCGCTGCATTCTACTGCGAATGATTATGGATCACCTCTACCATGAAACCACGAACCTTACGCTATACATTCCTTTCAATCCTTCTTGCGATTGTCACCTATACTGCAATCTGGGGAAAACGCTCGTTTGAAGCGTGGTGCCCGTTTGGCGGGATGGAGAGTCTCTGGGGATTGTTTACAGTGGGACAATTCAGTTGCGTGACTGGCCCACTCAATCTCTCGATGTTGGTAGCAATCATCGTATTGGCGATTCTCGCCAAGAAGACATTCTGTAGTTGGGGGTGTCCAATCGGTTTTCTGCAGGAATTGCAAAACAAAGTAACGCGTCGCTTCTTTCCGAATCGCAAGCCATTGAATCCAAAACTGAACTCATGGCTAAAACCGTTGCGGTACATTACACTGGTGGTAGCGCTCTATTTTACCTACCGCACTGGAGAACTAATCCTGCGGGGATATGATCCGTTTTACATCATTTTTTCGGGATTTGGGCATGGTACGTTGGGTTGGGTTAGCGTAACGATATTGGGATTGCTGTTCATCGGTGCGTTCATTATTCCGATGTTTTTCTGCCGTTACTTCTGCCCGTTAGGCGCGACGCTCGATCCATTTAGCCGGATTGGATTGATAAAGATTGTTCGGAATACCGAAACTTGTTTGGAGTGTGGTGATTGTGCCACAGCCTGCCCCCACGACATAAAACCATTTACAGTAACCCGAGTGAATCATCGTGACTGTACGAATTGTCTGGAATGCATCCAAGCCTGCCCCGTTGACGACTGTCTCGTCCTAAAACTTTCTCCCCAGGTGAAATCATGAAAATTTCCAAGTATCTCTTACCAATTCTGACTGTTGTTGCACTGATTGGCGGGTATTGGTTGCGGCTGGCATTCACCCAACCAACCACCTCGGTTGAGTTCGACATGGTGGATGCTGCTACCGTCTCGCAAGTGGTGTGTACGGTGGATGGCGTGAAATGCAAAGGAACTGCGAACTTCTTTACGGGGCTGTTTGATGGGGTGGAAGGTGTGAAGGGAATTGAAACAGTTGCATCGGAGCATCGGGCATCAATAAGTTATGATCCGAAACTCATCACGCCGGCTCGCATCAAGGAAATCATTGAACAGGAAATTCCTCTGCAGGATGGTACGAAACGACAGGTGTTTCGCTGCCTCGATATGAAAAAAATATAATTTGACGAATCGATCGATATTGGTTTCCTACGAAAAAGGGCGGACACGAGGTTCGCCCTTTTGCATGAGTTTGTAATTGAAACTTACTTCAATACTACAAACTTCCGGGATACCGATTGCGAACCGGCGGATAACTTGGCGAAGTAAGCGCCAGATGTGAGTTGCTCGCCCTGCAACTTCACAGAATAGGTTCCTGCCTCCTGCGACCAATCGAACACCGTTCCGACACTCCTCCCGGTAATATCAAACAGCTCAAACTTTACCTTCGCTGTTTTTGGTAACGTGTAGGTAAGTGTCGCACTCGCATTAAAGGGATTGGGATAGAGTTGCTCGATCTGGAAGTCGCCGGGGATTGCCTCACCAATACGATCAACAACACCTAATGTAGAATGTGTGTAAACACCGAACTCAGTAGATGCTGCTACATATACTGATGAGCCAACTGCACAGATGCCGTAAGCAGAAGTAAGTGTTTCGTAATAACCGACTTCATGTGAAAATGTGGGATTGCTGATATTAATCACTCGAATTCCTTGATCCCAATCCGCTACATATGCATATTCTCCAGATATCGCCACTCCATATGCGACGCCTGAAGTGTTGTAGTTGCCAATTTCTTGCGGTGATGTTACATTACTGATATCGATTATCCGTAAACCAAAACCAGCGTCAGCGACAAAAGCAATGCTACCAACAACAGCGACATTGTATGCTACTCCAGGTGTGTTATAGAAGCCAACTTCTTGCGGAGACAAAGGATTACTTACATCAATGATTCGCAACCCATAGTCATAGTCTGCGACAAATGCATAATTACCAATAACTTTTACTTTCATTGCTCTACCAGGGGTATCAAAGAAACCAACTTCAAAAGGGTTGGAAGGATTACTGATATTAATAATCCGTAGTCCTCGATCAGAAGCGGCGACATAGCAGAAATTGCCAACAACAAACACCCCATTCGCGCTTCCTGGAGTAACGAATTGTCCAACTTCTTGTGGATTGGCAACATCACTAATGTTTATGATGCGGATTCCATCGTCTTCACAAGCAATATATGCAAAATTGTTCGATACTGTCGTGCTCCTAGAAAATACAACTGGTAATTTGAGCCGCCCGTCAGTTCGTAAAACCGATGGATTATGGATATCAATAATAAACAAGTCATCATAGACATCTGTAACAAAAGCATGATTACCGTATAGTACAACATCCGTCGCTTGACTTGGTGAATCAATAAATCCAGCCATACAAGGGTTAGAGGGATTACTTATGTTTAAGATATTCAAACCTCGGTCGTGCCTTGCGATAAAAGCATGAGATCCTGTGATCGTAATGTCGTCACCACCACCATTGAATACAAGAACCTCCTGTGGTTGCGAAGGATTGCTAATGTTAATGATATATAAACTGTCGTCTTGCACGGTTACATACGCAAAACTGTTATATATTACAACACTACTTGCAAAACTTCGAGTAACAAAGGATCCTATTTCTCGAGGTTGGGAGGGATTGCTTTTGTCGATAATTCTAAGCCCAGAAAGACCGTCTGCGATGTAAACGAAATTGCCATTAACTGCAATATCTTTTGCATGACCTGGTGAGTCAAAATGTCCAACTTCTTGAGGCATTGCTGGATTAACAATATTTATTATCCTTAATCCGGAATTATCATCAGCTACAAAAACAAAATTACCCTGAACAACAACATTTGTAGCATAATCGGGTGTATTATAAGAACCGATGATTTGTGCGTTACTCGGAGTGCTAACATCAACGATATATAATCCATTGTTTCCATTTGCAATAAATGCATAGCTTCCGAATATCGTTACACCAGAAGCATAACCTGGTGTATCAACAGATCCAACCTCTTGTGGAACTCGTGGATTTGCTATATTTATTATCCGCAATCCTCGGTCGCCATCAGCAACGTAACAGAAATTTCCAGAAACTGCCACCCCACTTGCAGACCCAGGCGTATCATAACGTCCAATGATAAATGGAGAAATTGGATTTTCAAAGTCTACAATCTCTACACCTGAGAGTGAATTAGCGATGTAAACGTAATTGCCTTGTACTGCAACGCTTGTCGCACTTGGTCCTATCAATCGACCTATGCAACGAACATTTGAACTGTCTTGAGCAAGTGCGCAGGTTACAACTGATGTACTTACGAACAGATTGACGCAGATGGCTACTACTATGCGATGAAACATCGGAGACCCTCCGGTTAGTTCGAATTTTTATAGGTTGTTGAGAGTGAATGACAAACAACACAACAGTAACAAAATTAGCAAAGACTTTGAGACAATACAATAAAGATTTCAAATAATATTGTTTTTACATATGTATACTGTTCGTCAACAGAAATGGGCGGACAGTGGCGTCCGCCCCTACTCTACGAAATGATTACTATATCACAAAAGAATTACCGCAGTTTCCAAGCGAAACCGATGTTCACAAAACCGCCCGCCAGTTGGCTGGTGCTGCCATTGTACTCGCTCGCGATTTTACTCGGATTGCTGGCAGTTTGAGACTTGTTCAATGTCGTCTCATAGGCAATGTGCAGTGACATTGCTTGCGTGAAATCGTAGGTACCGCCAAGTGTTATATGGCTCTCAACAATCGCCGGGAAAATGGAGAATACGGTCTCCGATGGAACAGGATTGGAACCAAACGCATAACCAACCCGACCGGTGAATTTATCCGTGCACTTATGTTCGAGTCCGATCCGGAACATAATCGCATCTTTCCATTCCATCGGGAAATCGACATTGAAATCACCATTGATGCCCATCAAACGATTGATGTTCGCATTCTTACCATTCTTCAAGCTGAGCGCCATCTTCTCGTATGCATCCTTCCAATTGATGTACTCAACGTCGCAGGCAACGGTTAATTTCTCAGTGGCTTTGAATCCAACACCAATGCCAATCGATTGGGGATTGATTAACTCCGCTTCGAGATTGTATTCGTCTTCCATGCCTAACGCGGGATTGATGCCCATCGCAGCAAATGATGCTAACACTCTGGCGCGGGCGGTGTCAACTGGCATTCCTGCACCAACATACGCACCGACCATTTTAGCAAAGGCGTCGTTGAATTGGGCGGACATATCCATCGTCGCCTTGCCATTCTTATGGGTCAATGTCACAGGGGAAGAATAATTGAATCCAAGCGACAACTTCTCACATGGCTTATAGGCAAAACCAATTTTGCCGCCGAAACTGATTGCGGTAAGGTCACTCATTTTCGCTGCGGCGGTTAGTTCAGTATAGCTAAGGGGAGGACTGGCAAACATCTGGCCAAACGTGACGCCCGGTTGTGCAATCCCTTGCAGGAATGACGGCGGCATCGAGAACGGCATTTCAAATTCTAATTGGCTATAGAAGAGATGCAACGAGATGCCCGCCGCAAATTTATCGTTGAATTTATAGGCAAAACTTGGTCCAACTTGAATCGTTCCTAACTTGGAGTGGTAGGTCTGCGGGATATAGTTGCCACTGGCATCCTTATAGAGTGCATGATTCAATTTGAAATCAGCGCCCATACCGCCTAATGTGAACAGACCGATGCCCCACGATAGTTTTTTCATCGGGCTGCGGTCGGAAACATAGCCGATACCGCCGGTAGGATAGGTGTTGGCGTCGCCGGTCTTGTCGTTCAGATTATTCTTAAATTTCACGATGGGCATGAGTGCACCGAAATTTACGCCAACGCCCGCGCCTTCCATAAATGCAATGCCAGCCGGATTGGTCATCATGAGCGATGGGCTGTCGAACACACCGATGCCGGTGCCGCCGCGACCATTCATTTTCACGCCGAAACCGATCAAACGGGTTCCGTTGGTAGCGAAGGAGGCAGAGATAAGTGTTAGGACTGCAAGTAAAGTGATGAAGAACTTGGTACGATTCATCGATGGTTCCCCTTGGACATGGCGTCCATAAGTTTGTGATTCGGATTGGTTGATGGCGAAGAGGGTTTGTTGCCATACCGGAGGTCGCTAATTCAGCGCAAGGATCGATAATTCCCCCCACCGGTAGACGTAAAGGTAACAAAATCTACTATATCTTAACAAGTGATTTTTCTAAGTCGACACCTTCTTCATTGGCAATTCCACATGTTTCCTTTTACTCATTAGCCTTTCTGCTTGTTTATCACTAAAGTATTTTTCAAAGCGATCACCAAATTCAATCCTCATCACATCTCTCACTAACCCAACGTAGTTATAGAAGACTCCTCTATTAGCGCGTTCAAGATAACCTGAAGGCCAACTTTGCTTTCTTTTTAAAATACGTACAACCATTTCGTGATCTGCTTTTTTTGCCTTCTCTAAGTTTTTATCGATAAGAGAATTTAGTTGTTTTGCTGTAGTTACTCCCATTGCAAATAGGTCAGTCAGTAAATCGGAGTATGCTTCATCTCCTTGTAAATGATCCAATGGAAGTTTATCTCTAAGGGTTTTTTCAAGTAAATCAACATTTAGAACCTCATCCAAATCAACAACTGTTTTTTCTTTCCGGTATTCGCTTCTCTCGGCAAGAACTCTTTCAAATTCCAGATCAACCGTTTCTAATAGAGCTGAAACTCGATAAATTGTTCTTCTTATCGGTTTAGGTATGTCAATTTCGGATTTGTATTGTAAATCATGTTCAGCAGCGGCCCAGATATGTTGAGCTAACGTTCTAACCTGTAATTCAAATTGAAAATTTTCACAACCATGAAATGTAGGAAGTTTTAGCCAATCGTCTTTTAATTTTAAATTAAAATGAACGGATTGATACCCAAACTGGGACGGTTCAAGTCTTGCTGCTGTATCCTCGTGGGAAAGCTCACTAAAATTTGACAACACTATTTCGGATAGCTTATCTACATCGCGTTTGTAGAGCAAGATTGCACGAATTCCAATGAAATCAGGCAGGTCAACAAGCTGTTCTATCTTAAGGGATTTTCTATCTAACTTCTCTTCGATCGAAGTGAGACTTTTAAGCCTGCATTCAATCGCAACCCCAAGTGATATTGAGTTAGCATTGAACAGTTCTTCGATCTGCCTTTTTAGTTCAAGCATAAAATGTTCGGCGGAACTCTGAATCTCTCGGTATTGTTTTCTAAGTTCTTCAATATCCACATTGTCCTCAATGAATGGTTTTTTCAAGATAATCAATTTTTAATCAAGAGTAAACTCCATCAAGCATGGATAAACAGAAACCCACTCGAATCCTTGATATTGACGAAGTGCATGAGTACCTTTCCGGCGAAACGTTTCCATCCGGGTGTGCGTATAAGTACTACAGGCATTACCGGATAGGAGATGTACTGCTTTCGGGAGCGCACCCGATTTGTTGCGTAGCAAGTCGTTAACTCGATGTTAACTCAGAATGTCACTCTTGAAAAAGGAGCTAAGAAGATGAAACTCTGCACTGCAATCCTGCTAACCTTATTTGTCGCCGGAATGGCGTTTGCCGCCGATCTCACCGATCCGGTTTTGGTCACTACCATTGGCCAATCCGCCGACCTGCACAGCGCGAAATTGATTCTCAAGAAAGCCGGCGTTGATACAGTGAAGATGGTAGTCGATAAACTTGCCGGTGCCGATAAAGTACCTGCCAATGGAACCGTCGCGATGGTCGTCGGCGCATCGAATAAGGGACTCGGTGAGGCGAGAATTTCCGCCGAAAGCGAAATCGCCCGGGCAAAAGTAATTATCGCCGAAGCCAAGAAGAAAAAGGCAAAGATTCTCTTAATCCACATTGGCGGCAAGGAACGGCGCGGCGGTCAATCCGATGGCATTAACAAGACCGTAGCCGATGCGGCTGATTATTTCTTAGTGAAGAAAGACGGGGACACCGACAATTTCTTCGCGAATCTTGCCAAAGCAAACAAGAAACCTTATGTCGCGATTGGAAAAGTTGGCGAAGGCGTTGCCCCGCTGAAGACCGCTTTCGGCAAATAGTAACATCGTAATCGTAATGCCGGATTCGCTTCGCCGCAGCAAACCGCTGCCGGGAGCGAATCCGTTTGCATTCGTAGGGGCGCGATTCATCGCGCCCGTATCGCTCGGATTAGATGAATCGAACCGAATTATTTACTTGGATTTTTAATGACGACGAAACGCGAATTGCGTGAGAAACACGAGGAAATCGCCCGGATTCTGCCGGTGCTCCCCTTGCGTGATATGGCGATTTTTCCGCAGACGGTAGCGCCCGTATTGGTGAACCGCGAGCAATCCCGCCGCGCAGTGGAAGCATCGCAGAAGACCAATGGTCAGATGCTGCTGTTACTCGAACCGGAAACCGTAACCGAGAAAACGCTGCCGGCCGAGTATCCGCTCATCGGAGTCGTTGGTCGCGTATTGCAAATTCTCGCGTTACCGAATGGGATGATGAAACTACTCGTCGAAGGGTTGTTTCGCGCCGAAGTGGAAGAACATTCCGAAGTAGAGAATGTTTGGCAAGCCGCCTATCATCCATTGCTCCCGCTCGAGAGCAATGTCGTACAGACCGAAGCGGCGCGCCGTCATGCAATCGACATGTTCCGTCAATACGCTGCCGCACAGCGCACCCTGCCTGAAGAATTGGTCACCGCCGCCGATTCGTTTCCTGATCCATTTCAAGTCGCCGATTTTCTCGCGTCGCATATTCAATGCCCCGCCTTCAAGAAACAGCCGGTCGTCGACGCCCGCACGCCACTTAACGCTTTGATTTCGGTTGCCGCTCTACTCACTTCCGAGACCGAGATGGTGAATCTCGAAAAGCATATCGAGGGGCAAGTCCGCGAGCGGATTAACAAATCGCAACGGCAATATTTCCTGCAGGAGCAACTCCGCCAGATCAAAAAAGAGTTGGGCGAGAACGAAGACACCGACGATTTTGGCGACGTTATTCAATACCGCAAGCAGATAAAAAAAGCGAAGATGCCGAAAGAGGTGAAGCAGAAGGCGGACGAAGAACTCGAACGGCTCAAGCAGATGCCGATGATGTCGCCGGAAGCGACTGTTGTCCGTAGTTACGTCGATTGGCTCATCTCGCTCCCATGGTCGATTCGCACGACCGATCGAACCGACATCGCGGAAGCGGAACGCATTTTGAACGAAGATCATTACGGTCTGCAAAAACCGAAAGAGCGGATTCTGGAATATCTCTCGGTCATTCATTTAGCAAAGTCGGTGCGTGGCCCGATTCTTTGTTTTATTGGTCCCCCCGGCGTTGGTAAGACGTCGCTCGGACGTTCGATTGCGCGGGCGATGGATCGCAAATTTGTAAGAGTATCGTTGGGCGGGATTCGGGACGAGGCGGAAATTCGCGGACACCGCCGCACCTATGTCGGTTCGCTGCCGGGTCGGATTATTCAGGGATTGAAAAAAGCCGGGTCGAAAAATCCTGTGTTCCTACTCGATGAAATCGATAAAATGGCGGTGGATTTTCGCGGCGATCCTGCCAGCGCTCTGCTCGAAGCGCTCGATCCCGAACAGAACAAAACTTTTTCCGACCACTACCTCGAAGTCGATTTCGATTTATCGGAAATTCTCTTTATCACGACGGCAAATTCGCGCGGCGCGATTCCGGAACCGTTACTCGACCGGATGGAATTGATTCCATTGCTCGGATATCTCCCGCCGGAAAAATTGCAGATTGCGAAAACGTTTTTAATTCCCCGGCAACGCACCGAACACGGGCTTGATGAACAGCGTTTGCAGATTGCCGATAACGCCGTCGAGCGGATTATCGAGGAGTATACCCGGGAAGCGGGCGTCCGCGAATTGGAACGGAGTATCGGGACGCTTTGCCGGAAAACCGCTCGGAAGATTGCCGAAGGGAAAGCGGACGCGATGCATGTCAGTGCGCGCAATCTCCCGGCGATGTTAGGCGTACCGAAATTCGTCGATCCGCCGCTCGATGGGAAAGACCGCGTCGGCGTCGCGATTGGACTCGCGTGGACGCAGGTCGGTGGCGACGTATTGAAAGTGCAGGTTGTGATAACCCCCGGGAAAGGAAAACTCTCGTTGACCGGGCAGCTCGGCGAAGTGATGAAGGAATCGGGGATTGCGGCATGGTGGCTGCTCAAATCCCGGTACAAGGAATTGGGGCTTGCATGGGAACCGTTTGAGAAGAACGATTTACATGTCCACGTACCGGAAGGGGCGGTGCCAAAGGATGGGCCGAGTGCGGGGATTACCCTTGCGACGGCGCTCTATTCGGCGCTCTCCGGCCGGAAAGTGCGCGGCGATATGGCGATGACCGGGGAAGTGACGCTGCAAGGGGAAGTGCTCCCGATTGGCGGCTTGCCGGAAAAATTGATGGCGGCGAAGCGGGCGAATATTACCCATATCCTGATCCCGGAAGGGAATGTGAAGGATTTGAAGGAAGTCCCGAAACAAGTCTTGAAAGGGCTTCACATCACACCGGTGAAAACCATCGATCAAGTATGGAAACTTGCGCTTCGGAAATCGGGATTCGGGGTTCGGGGTTCGGGAAAACCAGTAGGGGCGGACGCCCCTGTCCGCCCAAACACAGACCCTCTGGGTCGCCAGGAAACGGCAAATCCGACGATGCAACCCGGAACGGGAAACACGGTACTCAATCATCCGAATCCCCCGACGACGCAACCGACCCCACCGAACCGGGAACCGAAATACACGTCGATTGTTCCGACGATGGAACATCCGGTCACTGGCCTCGACTTGAATGATATTGAGATTGGGGAGTGTTAGGAAAGGAGGAAAAGATGAGCGAAAAATTAAAGGTTTTTATAAGTCATATTCATGAAGAAAAAACTTTTGCGTTAGAATTGCAAAAGGTTCTCGAAGATGATTTTGTTGGTCAAATCTCTGCTTTTGTGAGTAGTAGCATAAAAAGTGTTCAGTTGGGAAAAAGATGGAGAGAAGAGATAAGGAATGCACTGAATGAATGCAAAGTACTTTACGTGATATGTAGTCCTCATTCAGTATACCGTCCATGGATAAACATCGAACTTGGTTTTGCTTGGTGTATGGATAACATAGACATAGTGCCTGTGTGTATAGGAATGGATGTAAAAGATTTACCTGACGTTTTTTCCGAATTTCAAGGAATTGCGTTTAACGATGAATTTGTTGATCAGTTTACGGACGACTTGGTTTCAAAGCTTCAATTGCCAAAAAAACCACGTCTTGATACAAAAAAGATAATTGACGAATTAAGGGTATCAGTCTTGAGTTTTCAATATGAAAACGGAAGTAAAGTTATAGTAAAAAATCAAGAAAATGATCCAGAAATTGATGAGCAAGAGCTGAGTTTGTTACGACTTTTATCAACTTATCCAGATAATGCAGAATCCTTGCCATCTATAGAGGAAATATATTATAGGTTTGAAAACGTTTCGCAGCAGTCAATAAAGCTATCTATTGACCGATTATGTTGGGATCTCAAGCTTATTAAGCATGAGAGCTTTAGTTACAAGATAAGCAGAATTGACAGTAAGTATAGGTGGTACTATACATTGAGTCATGATGGAAGAAAGTATTTAAAAAAAAGAGGGCTGTTGTAGTTTGTGTTTGATTGCATAAAAGCGATCATTTAAAGACTATAGTTGTTTCGTACAATGCTTTAATGTTATAATTCTGCTTATTTTGAGAATCAGCAATTACGAAAAAGCAGTTCATAGATTGAAGTTTTGTCAGGTTCGATTAATCGAATCCGAAAAACAAACGGGTGTGCGCGGCTCGCCCCTACGTGAATTGGAGGTTAGGGAATCTTGCCTGACACCAATACGGGCGGACGTGGGAGTCCGCCCCTACCCAATTGAAAAACCGCGACCGGACCCTGCCCGGCGGCTCACCGAAGGGAATGTCGCGGCAAGGACTCGAATTTTGACGTGTAGGGGTTCGATTCATCGAACCCGATAAAACAAAACGGGCGCAAGCGTTTGCGCCCCTACAAAATGGGTAACGATAAGTCCCGAGTAGGGGTCGAAACGCTTCGACCCGGTCGTGTTTTGTTGGCGAAGAATTGATCAAAGGGGTGACAGCTCTGAAGTAAACATTAATTTCAGCGGCAACATCGAATTGGTGTTGAATACAAGTTTCAATAAAGAGAACCGTGGGAGGAGGTCATTTTGGAGAAAGTAGTATTCAAGTATCCGGAAGTATCCCCGGCGCTGCTTGGACAAATCACCGACGTAATCGTCAAGGAGACGAAACCGCAATTTTTGGTATTGTTTGGTTCTCACGCCCGTGGCGAGGCAAACCGCCAATCCGATCTCGATTTTCTTGTTGTGCTTGATTCTCAATTCGACGTAACAAAACGATTTGAAATAATGAACCGGTTGGACCATTTGCTAACACCGTTTCGGATCCCATGCGACATTATTGTTCGAACACGTGACGAATTCGATTATTGGAAAACTTCATTAAACAATGTGGTCGGAAGAGCTTCTCGCGAAGGGAAGGTGTTGTATGAACGACCATGAACAAGGACAATTGTTGTTATCGAAGAATCGGACAAATGTAATTGCCGAGATTGAAGTGTTTTACAAGTATGTTGCGAAAATAATGGAATCGAACGAATGATTCTGAAACCGGAAACACCACCCTTTCAAGCGAAATTTATCGCATCCATCGTCGGACAAGAGTTGCCGGAGACGATGGCGCGTTTGCCTGAGCTTGCAATTGGCGGGCGTTCCAATGTCGGTAAGTCGTCGCTGCTCAATGCGTTGTGTCAGCGGAAAGAGCTTGCCCGCGTCTCGAAAACGCCGGGACGGACACGCGCTTTAAACTATTTTCTCGTCGAAAAAGAAGATTTCTATTTGGTCGATCTCCCCGGTTACGGCTATGCGAAAGCGTCGAAGGAGGAGCAGTCGCAATGGCGGTTGGTGGTCGATCAATATCTCGCGTCGGGTGAGGATGTCCGCGGTATCGTTGTCTTGGTCGATGGCGTTGTCGGGCCATCGCAATTGGATATCGAATTTGTCGAATGGCTGCAGGATAGCGGTCGTAAATTTCTCATCGCCATCACGAAAGTCGATAAAGGAACGCAATCGGAACGGCAGAAAGTACGCAATCTGGTCAACCAATTGTCGAACGGCGCGCCGGTAATTGCGACTTCATCCGCCAGCGGCTTCGGAATCGAAAAATTACGCGAGGCAATTCGGAAATTGGTGATGGGTGTTGGGTGAAAATGGTCTAGGGTGAAAGGTGTAAGGTGCAGGGTAGGGGCGGGTTTCCACGCCCGCCCGAACAAAAACAACGGGCTTGGAAGCTCGTAACCACTGGCAGTAGGGGCGTATGGCATATGCCCACCGGGTTCGATAAATCGAACCCCTACAATGGGTAGCGACAGGTCTCCAGACCTGTATGGAAAAGATTGCAATTCTGGAGAATCGCCCGTACCCGAATATGTGCAGGGTAGCGACAGGCGTCCTCGCCTGTAAAAGAATGTCGCGAATGGATTTGCGACCACGTTCGTAAAGAGGGGAGAAAAACAATGGCAGAACGGCTCAAGCGCGATACGCGGCGGATGATACTCGAAACGGCGCGAAAGAACTTTTTACAGTCGGGCGTGAAACGTACGACGATGGAAGAAATCGCCCATGCCTTGAAGATATCCAAGAAGACGCTCTATGCCGAATTCCCCTCGAAACAGGCGATTTGGGAAGAATTGGTGCGGATCGAAGCGTACAAGACCGCGGAATATTTGAAGACGTACCTCAGCGACGACAGCTCGCCGCTCGAACGGTTGGGGAAACTTGCCGGCTACTATTTGCGACGGCAGGTGCAGGCGCGGGAAGAGGAGCGCGACCGCTTGCTCACAGCGAATCTGGTGGGCGGCTTGACCGATGAAATACAGGAGGATGCGGGGAAGCGGCTGCGGGAAGAGGGGCTCGAACAGGCATTCCCCCAACTCGTGGAGGGTTTGGTGGTTGAGGCACAGAAAGCCGGGGAAGCGATGAAGGGGGACACCTGGCTGTTTGCGCGCCTCACCGTAGGTCTTGTAAATACAATCATTACCACGCAACAAGAACGCCCGAGCGAACTTCCCCCGGTGAAGGAATATATCCGAAGGTTGTTGACCATTTAATGATATAGCAGTGAAGTCGAATACAATACTACTACTCTTTCTAACATCATTCCTCTTCGCACTCACGGGGTGCGAACAGTATCCCACAGACCCGAAAGCGTACCCGATTGTATGGAAAGAGTATATTGCTTTTGATAATTCTAACAGCAACATAATCGTGTTAGATTGGAACGGAGATGAAAAAAAAGAAATATTAAATGTCAGATTCGGAAAACAAAACGAGCGACAAGTCCTTTCGTGTATAAACCAACAAAACAAATCATTATCCTACCCGCGTGCACGGGAACATACAATTTATGTTCGACCAGTTGATACCCCGACACTTGATACAATATCTTTTGTTTTTCAATCAACAATCATCGATTTTGATCGGGATAAAATGCCTGAAGCATATTTTCGTCGGGTTTCCCCATCGAAAGCAAGCTTAATACAGTTTAATCCTGATTCAGTTTATCCGAGTCGCAAGGAGTTGGTTGAATTATTTCAATTCAATCGCCCCGACACTGTCCCTATCGGCAACTGGTGCCCGTTAATTTTTGGACCGTATCAAATCCGCTTAACTAACAACGAGATAAAATACTGGGTCTCTTATGGTAACCCATATTCTTCGTATGGCAATCCTCGATCGAATGGAGATGCGTGGACCTTTGTTGTTTTCGACAGTTTAGTTCCCAAAGGAATTCGATTTCAAGAAGAATCCGGGGCAAATTTCTTTGCTTGTGGGGCTTATGATTTTAGCGGTGATGGTCAGGACGAGATATTTTTATGTAGTGATGCCGATGGCAAAAATAGTGTGTATAATGGTTTTTCAAGTGGAAAGTGTTATGTAAAATCGGTTTCGCTCGATGGTAAGGAGAATTGGTTTTTTTGCGGCGACTCCAGTGGATCGGAAACTTCGCAGTTACTACTTACTAATGACAAACGTAACCGACTATTCTTTATTGTGAATGCTGAAGCTTATGTCGATACCCAATATTGCTTGATTTATGAGTTAGATGGGAGTAACGGCAAAGTGATTAACCAGAAGCAACTAATTGGAAACCTCATCCCGACTGTTGAATGGGGGGAGAAAAGTAACGGAAGAATAGGACTTTTAGCGAACGTACCGAAAGGTACATTAACATGGGTGACCACTGAGTTATCCGAGATTGCCAATCCCAATCGCTTCCCTATCATCGAAGCGAATCCAAGGTTTACGAAAACATTTCCATTTAACGATACGACCCCATTTTACCAGTTTTTATGCGATAAAAACCGTGTCATTCTATTAGATACTTCACTGACCCCTGTTTCATCACAGTCACATCACATTTTGTCAAATGTCAGTTGGCATCAAACGGGAAAGCGGCACATACAGCACATACCATTTGAAGAAGATACACTCATTAATCTCGTTATAGGCTGCTTGCGATCTCGAACTGCATTTTCGCTTTTGTATCCTTCCCCCAATCCCTACTGGTGGTTTTGGCGCTATCGCTGGATTCTTGCTATTTCCGGTTTTGGTGTCGCGGTTGTCATAACTGCATTTTCGGTCAAGAAGTACCTATCAAAGAAGCGCGAACAACAAACGCTATCGAAAGAACTCAAACTACTCCAGCATGAATTGGAATTTGCTGAGGAAGAAGAGCGTCGGCGGTTGGCAAAAGAGCTGCACGATACCGTAGCGCAGAATTTAGTGGCAATGCGATTTCAATTGGATGGCTTAGAGACGTTTATCAAACTGAATCCAGAAGAATCGGTTAAAGAAATTCGAGGTATTTCAAGTAATTTGCGCGATACGATTCGCGAAGTCCGTGAGATAAGTCACAAGCTTCTCCCCGCCGGACTGGAAGCGTTGGGGCTTGTTAAAAGTGCACAAACACTTTGTACTGAGTTCGCTCATAAGAACTCAATGGAAGTGGTTTTTCACGAAAGTGGAATTGGCGAGCAACGGTTTTCTCAACAATTGGAGTTAGCTGTATTCCGGGTGTTACAGGAGTCGCTCAACAATATTCGGAAATATGCAAACGCAACCATCGTAACAATATCGTTGTCTATGGAAGCGAATATTATTGTCATCGATGTTGTCGACAATGGGACCGGATTCGAGGTTGACCAGCGCCGCCACGAAGCATTAACGACCCACCATTTGGGATTGTTTGGTATGGAAGAACGAATCAAGAAGGTGGGTGGTATTTTTCAAATTGAATCGAAACCGGGTAGCGGTACACGGATTCATTTACTTGTACCAGTGCTCGCTCGTAAATAGTAAACAGAGGAAGAATTAGGTATGGTTGGCCCATTCAAAGTATTTATCGTTGACGATCACCCCTTGTTACGGGAAGGCATTAAAACAAAACTTCGTAGTGATTCTCGGTTCGATTTTTGCGGGGAAGCTGGTAACGCAAGAGACGCACTTTCGTTAATCGCACAATGCAAAGCGCAACTCGCAATCGTCGATATATCGCTACCGGATCGCAGTGGAATTGAATTAACAAAAGAACTACGGTTGCTGTATCCCGATCTGAAAATTCTCATTCTAAGTGTACACATCGAACCGTCCCGCATTGTCGAAGCGTTTCAATCCGGTGCCAACGGTTACCTGAGTAAGGAAGTTGCACCCGAGAACCTCCTTACCGGTCTCGCGACAATTGCTACTGGGAAGTACTATATCGATCCCACCATCTCTCCGCAAGTCGTCTCCGCCCTATTAAATGTTCCCCCTAAAAAGATTGTAACCGACGACCGTTTCCGAAAACTCACCGACCGCGAGCGCGAAGTAATGCAGTATGTCGTCGACGGGAAAACCTCAAAACAAATCGCTGAACTCCTCCAAATCAGCGAGAAAACTGTCGAAAAGACACGTAGCTCGATCTATGAGAAACTGAATGTTAACGGAGCAAGAGAATTGGAAATTTACGCGAGGCGCATTGGGCTAATAGAATAACAAGTAGTACAAACCCGCAAACCCGATCCGAACCCCTCAAAAAACGAGGAATTCTCCTACTATTCTCCGACGTTTTAATTGATGAAATTCTTTGTTGAAGGTGGCACCGCGTTAGGAGCCGCTCGAAACGAATGAATCAATCGTAATCGGAGGAAAAGTGAGAACAGGTAGTCTTTTCATGATATTGATCGTATTGAGTCTGTTTGCATTTTCAATTGCGAGTGCACAGCAGATTTATCAAGTCAATGTTAGCACTTCATGGCAAAGTACAGGAATTACTATTCCTGCAAACTCGACTATAGTAATTGAGGGAAAGGGAATATTTCGAGTCAATTCAGATGTCCAAAATAGTAATGTATGGTATGGACCTGATGGAAACACGCTTCCCTCTTCGCTTGGAAATGGTATAGTACCGTCAATAGCAGACTTTGCACTTGTTGGTAGAATATCAACATCAGGTACTCCATTTCGAATTGGTAGCTACCATAAAATTCGTTCAAGCCAAAGTGGAACGCTTTATGTGTCTATCAACGACTATACTGGTGGTAGTAACTTCACGGATAATAGCGGCTCATTAATCGTTGTTGTTACCACAGCTGCTAATCTTACAAGTGGAGATAATGTTGGTGTTGCCGAACCGGGCTCGTCCGAATTACCTCAAATGGTTGACATTGGCAATAACTATCCCAATCCCTTCAACCCAACCACTACGATTTCCTATTCGATGCCGAAGCGCGGAAATGTCGAGGTGAATGTGTTCGATTTGCAGGGGCGATTAGTGCGGAACTTGTTGCAAGCCGAGCAGATGCCCGGTGAGCATCAAGTGATGTGGGATAGTCGAAATGACGTCGGTGCTCCAGTTTCTTCCGGTACTTACTTCTATCAAGTTCGGGTCGATGGCGTTTCTGGTACCAAGCAGATGATATTGCTCAAATAAGTGTCATCGTGTGCGTACTACTCGAGGGGCGGGCAACACATCCCGCCCTTTTCCTTTGTTCCAATCGGACACAAAAAACAGAGGCGCATTCTGAGAATACGCCTCTGTTTTGAAGACTGGATAAATCGCGCAAGATTACCTTCGGTGAGCCCTTTGAGATTGCCACGTCACTGCGGTCGCACACGGTTGCGACCTTGTTACGAACCCGAACAAATGATTTAGTGGGGTTCGTGATTCTGCGCTTCTTCACATGTGCAGAATTCCTCGCAAAGACAGGATAAACGAATAAATCAAAGGTCTCAGGAGTGTCTGTCGATCCGATTCTTTTCGAACCCCGAGCCCCGAATCCCGAGCCCCTATTCCCTGTTCCCTGTTCCCTAAATCAGTACGTCAACAACTCGCCGATTTCGGTTTCGACGGCAGTCAACATTTCGCATCGCTTCACGGACTCCTTCATCGCGTTATGATCCGGGAACAACGGACGGTCGATATCGAGATGATTCACCACGTTGCGAACCGCTTTCTTTGCCGCCATGGTGCCAAGCCCCGGCGTAAATTCGCGGAAGTCGAGCGCCTG
>JAOTSC010000039.1 GCA_030247525.1 bacterium
CCATAAAACCGATATTTTCTGTTTGATTCAGCAGTCGTAATTCTTGAATGGGGTTCGATCCGGATCGTCGCTGGGGATGAGCCATACTGAGAATTGGCAGGGATAACTCTGCCCGTAAGTGAACCTGCTTCAAAGGCAATATCTACTCCAGTAGTAGAATTATTTGTTGGAGTATTTCCACCCGCAGAGCGATGCTCATTATTTCGTATCGCTGTTATCCAATGATATCCGGTCGTTAATCCGTTCAAGGCGAAAAAACCATATTGATCGGTAACTCCCACGCTGTCTAAACCAGAGCCTTCCTCCTTAAACAACGGAATATCAGTTAGCGCTTCGCCTTTTCCCGTTCTTACAATACCCGCTAAACAAGTGTTTGAACTGCTATTTATTTGTACCCACAAATTCGCTTGAACGGTGTAAGGAAAACGTAACTGTGTCCAAACAGTTCGCATAGCTTGACCATCGAGATATACTTCCATCCTCGCAGAATCGCCTCTTTGGAAAGGAGCGCCTGGTGTAGAATTGCCAAAGATAATCGTATACAAATTCGACGCACCAGACCAGCGGATCGAACCGTCGTCTGGATAAACAGAAACACCATACCTTGAACTGAATCTCGATGAGGACCCGCTAATCGACCAAACCGTTGGTGCTGTTTTCAAACTGCACAGAGTAGGTGCATTTGGATAGACGTTAGCAGTTGCAACTTGTTGCCAAGCCGTACCTGCCAACTGGGAAGGATGGACAAGTGGTCTTGAGGAATTCTGTGATTGTCCTTCGTCACGATCGCAACCAACAGAAAAACACACAATCATAATGAAAACAAACAGGAGGAAATACGTATTCGAGACAGGTAAGCGAGTCATTATTGTCTCCAGACGAATTGATTGGGATAGTGTCTTTTCACTATCACCTTTTTGAATTGTTAGGTTCACTAATGACCGATAAGTTATCAATTACTTTTACCGGTAACAAATTGTTATCCGGGAACCACTGAATTTTCATGCAAAGTTTATAAGATCATTTGATGATTATCAGAAAACGCGTTTGTGTTCGACGGGAAGCGAAAAAATTACCGAAAGTGTCGCTTTCGTTGTTACCGGGATTCCAGCTTGCTATATTCATGCGATAGAGTATTCACAATTCTTGCGCGGATATCCCCGGCGGTGACCCCGAGCAAGTCGTTTTCGTGATAGGTAACATCGCATCTTCGCTATTGTTTTCGTACTTTGTTACATTACCCGTTACGAACGAGTCTATTCCGATAGGAGGAAGAATGTTACGAAAACCTGGTATTATTGTCTCAGCGCTATTATTGCTGCTTATGAGTCTACCCGCATTTGCGGTAGTGAACATCACGATTGAAAATTTTATGAACAACGCTCAAATCGTGTATGTCGCCGATCTCGATTTGTTAGAAACTGGCACGGCGCCGGAGTTGTTCCGGTTACGAATCACATCGACAGCACCGATTGTGAATCCAAGACTGAAAATCGAGTTATCGAATGGAAACAACGAGTTAATTGCATACGGTACACTCAACTTAGATGCCGTACAACCAACCGGTGGTTGGGTTGTTTCCAATCAGAATTTTTCCCGTGGCGAAGGAAGCTGGGAGAGTAACGACGAGTTAAGTTCCAACTATCAGAATCAAGTTCTGCGTACTGGTATGATTCCTATCGATACCTACCGTTTCCGTTTTGTTGTCCTGACGGGGAGTCAGGAAATTCCTAACGCTACCGAACGGTTATTCTCGGTTCGTGGAATGGGATATGTTCAGCTCCGTTTCCCGGATCATGATCTTCGTGGACAGACGCCGATCCCATCAACCCTCCCCTTCTTCGTTTGGCAGTCTTCTCAAGAGTATTTCTCGATAAAGATTTCCGAAATGGGAACGGGAGAAACACCGGAAACCGCACTGCAGAATCGTACGAATTGCGAAGCTACCGGTATCACCAGCACCAGTTTTCAATACCCTTCCAGTGGTGTTGTTCCCCTCGAAGCGGGTAAGTACTATGCTTGGCAAGTCACAGCGCGCGTTGTCACATCAAGCGGCAATATGGAAGTCCCATCGGAAATCCGAGTATTCCGCATTGCCCCTGTAGTAACGCCGGAAGGTGCGCAGTTGATGGTAGGATTACAACAAATGCTAACTTCCGGTCCCGGTGCCCGTATTCTTGAATTAATGCAGAATGGAAGTCCTGAAGGTGTTATTTACATCAACGGTGTGCCGGTTTCAACGCAACAATTCTTTGCAATGTTGTCTGAATTCATTAGCGGTAGATACACCATCATTTCGATGCGAGTCGAGTAACCACCACCGCAAACTGTAAAGGAGTTTTCAATGAAACGTTTTAGCGTAATTCTACTATTCATTGCGGCGTTTGCGGTGGGACAGTTTGCCTTCGCAGGCGCTAACAATGTAGCAATCGTTTACAAGGTGAATGGTTCGGTTGAACTTTTCAAGAGTGGCAGTAAAACCGCTGAACCACTTAAAGCAGCAACCCACCTTTCTGATGGCGACAAAATCAAAACCGGAAAAGATGGCTACGCCTTTGTGATCTTTGTCGAAGACAAATCTCAGATCAAAGTGCGAGAGAATTCTACGATATCGATTACGGCAAATCGCACTGCAAATGGTCTTGATAAGCAAGTGAACGTCGATGTTGGCAAATTGTGGACCCATGTAACGAAAGAAGGAAGTCAGCTCCGGGTTGCCACACCAACTTCGGTCGCATCGGTCAAAGGAACGATGTGGTGGACGATAGTTGATGAGAACGGAAATACCCAGATCATTGGATTGGAAGGGATTGTACGTCTCATCAATCGCATAACCAATCAGGAAGGCGATGTCGGGCAAGGCCAAACCGGTGAATCGGGACCTGATGGCATCAGAATTATCCGCACGGTGGGTGGTGTACCCAATCCGGAAGGTACCGGACAACGCAGTACGATGCGGATTCCGTTTACCGACGCTGAAGGCAACAGTCGGGTTCTTATCATCGAATACGAAGAGTAAAAACTATCGTGCGGCGATTCGATTTCTTGGATCGCCGCATATTTATGCCTGTTATTCACTACGTGACAACGCTCACTTTTGAAGCGAGGAAAGTATGAACTCAAGGTACGCATTTGTTTTGTTGGTGTTAGTCTTCGCCTGTGTTGGATGGGCGCAGATCGGCCCGGCAATTACACACACCCCGGTAGCAACTGCTGTAGCGGGGCAACCGGTGACAATCAATTTTGAAACATCGCTATCGACGACCGACGTCACACGTGCAGTGGTAGCATATCGTATTTCTGGAAGCGGCTCCTATACTGAAAACGACTTGATGGCTTCCGGTAACCGGTACATGGGTGAGATTCCTGGCAGCGCAGTCACGGAAAAAGGTCTCGAGTATTTTGTATTTATTACAACTGCATCGGGTACGCGACACACGTCTCCTCCGTCGAGCGATCCTGTGCCAGCATCGCCATTCTCAGTTGCCGTTCGCGCTTCGGGTTCTGCCCAAGCCGGGACAGTGACATTTCAAATAGTTTCGCCCGATCCGAATGAACCTGCCAATGCCGATGAGGAAATCGTCGTGGCTATCGCAGTGTTAGGTGGTACCCTCGATATCGCAACTGTGAAATTAGAACTGGATGGTGCAGCGGTAACCCGTTGGGCAAACATCACCCCGGAACTGATTTCTTTTTTAGCGAAAGATCTCGGTTCAGGGAAACATGAAATCCGGGTGAGTGGTAACACTCCGACCGGGTATGCAATTCCAGCTGTAGCAGTATCATTCAAAGCGGTGAAAGCGTTGGATGTTTCCCGAGCCCGTTCTCCGATTGTTTTTAATGGGAATGCATGGTCGGAAACCCGATATGAAGAAATTCAGCAACCCAGTACAACCACCCCAGGCGATGTAACTGGCGAAGTAAAATGGTGGCAACGCGAGCAAGTGCAGTTTAATGGCAGGTATGGCGCACTTGATTTTGGCGGCCGGTTCTATGTAACGAATGAAGAGCAAAAGATTGAACAGCCTCGCAACCGTTACCAAGTTTGGTTTGGTATGAAATGGTGGAAACTCGGTTTAGGTGACAACAACCCGGACTACACACCATTGACGCTCTCGGGAAAACGTGTTCGCGGGCTTCAATTTGAGTTGCATGGTGGCCCGGCACACCTGGAAGTAGTCCACGGTTATACCGATAAAGCGATTGAGGTGTACGGCACATCGACTCGACACTCCTTTGCCCGCGAGCTTACCGGTTTCCGCAACTGGTACGGCAATCGCGACGGTTCCAAAGGTGGGTTGACCATTGTTAAGGTGAGGGATGATCGTTACAGCATCAATAAAGACTCTGCAAAAACCCGCGGTGTCAATCCAATTGAAAACTTAGTTATCGGCGGAGATTTACAATTGGCGTTCGATCAAAGCCGGATTCTGTTTACCGTGGAAGGTGCAACTTCACTTTACAACCGTGACATTGGTCCCGGCGCTATTTCAAAAGACTCACTCGAGAATCTTCCCGGCGCGCCGTCGATGCCGTTCGATCCATTAGATTACGAGAAGTGGTTTGTCTTGAATCAAAACCTCGTTCCGCTAAATCCTTCGGAAAAGACCAGCATCGCTTATACCGCGGGACTACAGTTGAACTACTTCCAGAATCTCTTCCGGTTAAAGTTCCGTTCGACAGGTTCGGCATTCTATGCATTAGGCAGCCCGTACACAGTGCAAGACGATGCCGGATTATCGTTCAGCGACCGGATTCGATTACTAAACAACCGGTTGTACCTGACGATTGGATACGAAACTGCCCGGAATAACCTCGACAATAACAGCGCGACTGGAACGGTAAAATCTGGTATGATAAATTTTGATGTGAGCTATTATCCCACACAGGAATATCTACCGGATGTTTCGCTCTCGTTCCGTAACAGCAATCGAAAGAATGATGTTGATACTGTGAGCACTTTTATCAATACGACCGTCACACCCAATGACACTACTGTTAACGATAATCGTGTTAAGGAAAGCTTCAATGCGATGACGTTCTATGTTGCAAAGTCGTTCCGGTTTGCCAACTACGATCACAGCGCATCGTTAACGCTGAATAATTTCAAGCGCGACGATAAATATTCCCGTAGCGGCGGTAGTCCGTACAATGCAGTATCGAACGTGATGAATTTATCGTGGAAGACGAAGTGGGTGCCGGATTTATCGACCACTTTGAATTACTCGAATATGAAGAATGAGAATGCGGTATCTGTTTCATCCGGTACCTCGACTGCTTATACGAATGAATCGACAACCTTCTCAACTATCGGAATCCGCGGCGATAAGAGTTGGAAGAAGGAACAGATTACAGCCTTTGCCGGTGTAGCTTCACAGTCGGCAAGTGGTCTTCAGAAGTACAGTAAACTGGGCTTCTCGCTCGGTGGTTCGTACAAGTTCCCATACCAATTTACCGCACGGATTCAAGGCGACTTCAATTCGACCAAGTACGACAACACCGGTGGCTCAAGCACGACGATCAAGGAAAACTTCGCGTGGCTTCGCCTCGAGAAGACATTCTAAGTATTGGAGGTTAGGCAACCCCGAAAGGCTCACGGAACGTAATCCTGCCTGACTACTGAGAGCTGGAGGTTAAGCAATCTTGCCTGACAGTTTACAAAGGGCGCACACCAAGTGCGCTCTTTGTTTGTTTGAAATCGCTTTTCTTTCGATAATCTTCTCCGTATTTTTCCCTTATGGCTACTACCGAATCGAAACAACACTGGTCGGGGTTATGGGTCATTGCGTTTGCGATGATTGTAGGGATTCTCGTCGCAAAAATCAGCGGCGTGGTGCCTGCCCTCGATATCTTCGACGTGCTCGAACGGAAAATGGTCGATTTCCGCTTCCATTGGCGTCAACCGCTTCCCACCGACAGTATCCCGGTTGTAATTGTTGCTGCCGACGATAACACCGAACTGGCGACTGATATGCGCTTTCCTTATTCGCGCAGCGTTTGGGCGCATGTAGTCAACAATCTGAAAGCTGCCGGGGCGAAAGTAATCGTATTCGACGTTCAGTTTGCCACACCCGCTGATAGCGCCGGCGACGCTCTGCTGGCAAATGCGATATCGAATGCGGGCAACGTACTGTTGGGCGGTGAAGTTGTCGTCCAGCAACACCAGAATCTTGCCGACCCGATAGTTTTGGAAGCGCCACCCGCCGAAATCTTTACTGCCTCTGGTGCGCCGTGGGCAATGGTGAATATGCAGGAGGATATCGATAACGTCCAGCGCGATTATTTTACGGTGTATGCGGCAAACGATAAGTATTACCTCTCATTAGGCGTTAAAGCGCTCTTTATGTACCGTGGCATTACCGTCGATACCTCTCAGATTCGCCATACCGGAGAGCATGTCAAAATCGGACCGCTGGATATTCACACCAATGGCACGCAGGTCTTTACTGTGAATTATTTTGGTCCCATCAAAACTTTCCCTACCTATTCCGTTTCGCAAGTACTTGATGATGCCACGTTCGATTTGAAAGCCGGGGAAGATTCCGATTACATGGAACTTTTCCTGTCACCGCCGCCGCCCGGTCTCGATTCGTTATTGGATAAAATCGCCTCGGAAAATCCGTTTAAGGATAAAATCGTGTTAATCGGGAACACGATGCCGGCATTTCACGATTACAAAGCAACACCGTTCGATGGTTATCGGCAGGGGCAACCCCTCATGTACGGTGTCGAGGTACATGCCAACGCCATCGGCACGATGTACACCGGAAATTATCTCGAATGGCTGTCGTTTTGGTGGCAGGTGATTGTTTGGCTCCTCTTCTCATTTATCGTATGGTGGGTAACGGAGCACCGGAACATCTGGGTCGGGGCAATCACGTTACTTGTCGTATTGAGTATTGGTTCAGCTTTCAATGTCTTGCTGTTTGTCAAATTCCGGTACATTGCGGAATCGATTGCCCCCTTGACGACAGTCTCATTTGCCTTTGTGATGACTGTATTGCGAAGAATCTTGCGGGAACAACGCGAGAAAACTAAGATAAAGGGAATGTTCGGTCAATATGTTCCGAAGAAAGTCGTCGGTGAGTTGATTGCGAATCCCGAGATGCTCCGGCTCGGCGGGGAAAAACGACACCTTTCGGTTCTCTTCACCGATGTTGCGGGATTTACTACAATCAGCGAACATCTTTCGCCGGAAGAATTGGTACACTTACTGAATGAATACCTTACTGCTATGACGCGCGAAATTCTTGCGGTCGATGGGATTATCGATAAGTATGAAGGCGACCTCATCATGGCGGAGTTTGGCGCACCGGTTCACTATACCGATCACGCAGTACGGGCAGTCCGCGCTTCGCTGAATATGCAAAAGAAATTAGCGATCCTACGCCAGAAGTGGGAAGCTGAGAAACAGCCGATCCTCTATTCCCGGGTTGGTATCAATACCGGCGATATGATTGTCGGAAACATGGGTTCCGAGGATGTCTTCGATTACACTGTAATGGGCGATGCCGTGAATCTTGCTTCCCGGTTGGAAGGGGTGAATAAACTGTACGGTACGACAATCATGTGTAGTCAAGCTACTTACGACGAATGTAAAGACCAATTCCAATTCAGATTCCTCGACAAAGTCCGGGTTAAAGGGAAATCGCAATTTGTCGGAATTTACGAAGTGTTGGGCGAAAAAGACGAAGAACTTCCCGAAGGGAAACGTAAAGCCATTGATTCGTTTAACTTGGGTCGCCAAGCGTATGAAGAGCGCGATTTCAATACCGCCATCAAGCATTTTGAGCAGGCGATGAAAGACGATCCCGAAGATGGTCCATCCGCGACGTTTTACTACCGTTCGCTCGAGCTGCAAGTAAATGTCCCGGCGAATTGGGACGGGGTTCACACCTTGACGGAGAAGTAGCGATGGTTACGCTCCGGGGACGAATTGAATTAGGATTCGTTAAAGTACTCGAATCGCTTTTTCGTTCGGTCTCACTTAAACGTGCGAGAAGTATCGGAGCGGGAATCGGTGCGCTGCTGGACCTGATTGGCATCCGCAAAACGGTGATGCTGGAAAATCTCCGTTATGCGTATCCCGACGCGCCTGATTCCGATTTGCAGAAGATCGCTTCCGGGGTGTATCGTTCGTTCGGAAAAACCTTAGCCGAATTTGCCCGCTTACCCATACTGAATTCACAGAATGTGCTCGAGCTAATCGAATGGCATGGCTTTGAACAGGTGCAGGAAGCGCTCAAACTGGGTAAAGGTATCATCGGCGTTTCCGGTCATATCGGCAATTGGGAGTGGATGGGAGCGGGTACATCACTTCGTGGCGTTCCGATGACGTATGTCGTCACCACGCAAAACAATTCCTTCATCGAAAAACGGATGGATGAATTGCGCGGCAACTGCGGTATCGAAATTGTGAAACGGAAGGATGCCGCGAAAGGGGTATTACGCGCCTTACGGAGTAACCGGATGGTAGCAATTCTCTGCGATCAGGATGCTCACAAAGAAGGGGTCTTTGTTCCATTCTTTGGCAGACTGGCGTCGACACCGCGCGGTGCGATGGTCTTCGCCCTCCGTACCGATTCGCCCGTATTTTTTACGGAAGGGGTACGGGAAGGGGAACGTTTCATTGTCACCTTTGAGCAAATGGATTTATCGAATCTTCCCACTGAGTTGGATGCCGCAGTCGAAGAGGGGATGAAACGGATTACCGCTCGACTAGAAGCCTCCGTCCGCCGCCACCCCGAGCAGTGGCTCTGGCTCCACCGTAGGTGGAAGACAAATAAGGAAAACAGTTAATGGATTTTGATGCAAAAAAATTATCATCATACGTATACGCACCTGATATCTATGGTATTTTAATACCTGGAATGCTCTTTGTTATTATTGTTACGTTTCTATTTTCTCCTGAGCTATTTTTTTCTACAGATTTATCAATCACTCATTTGTTGATGTTCATAATCGTTTCCTACGTGAGCGGATATATATTTGATGTGTTATCCGTAATTTCACTTTCATTGATAAATCAAAGACACACGAAGAAAATGAGTAAAATTTTAGAGGATAAAGTATTGATAGGGAAATATTCGGATGAATTTAATGAGTATAACGATAGAAATAAAATTGAATTTGAAAGAGAAGAGTATGAGTCGTATTTGATCGAAAGATTGTTAAAAGAAAAATTGAACGAACTATCTTCATTTCCACAGATCAGATTAAATCTGTATTGTACTGCAATCGCTGTGGTTCATGCAATCAAACATTGTGGGTGGAAAGGACTAAGAGGAGAAAAATTACATTTAGAGGATACTGTTATCATTCAAGGGTTGATTGGTCATTATTTGAACGAGAATGCTGAAAAACAATTATTGCAGATAGAAAAATTTACATCAAAATTTATGCTATGTTACAATTTGTCATTTTCCTTTTTTATTGCGAGTATATTATTTGTATTTCGCTGGGATAATCTTTTAATGAGCAAAACACTAAAGGTGATGATAATATCAGCTTTTGTAATGATATCAGTGTTATTTATGTTTAGAGCTTATTTGTTAAATCATGTGAATGCAACAGAATTGATGTTAGCCTTTATCTATTCCGTATCAAAAGAAAAAAAAGAGTAATGGACGAAATCACCCCAGAAATCCGGTCGCACCTCGTTGTGCTGGCGAATCGTGTCCGAGAGTTAGAAGAACTACTCGGAACCAACGACGTATTGTCCGATCCCAAGCAATTGCGGGAGCTGTCGCGCGAACGGCGGCGGTTACAGCCGTTGGTCGAGCAATATGAAAAATTGTTGGTACTCGAACAACAAATCGACGAAGCGAAAGAAGTGCTTGCCAGCGGCGACAACGACTTGCGGGAATTGGCAGAAATCGAATTAGCCGAAGCCGAAGCCGAGCTCCCCTCAGTGTGGAAAGAGCTGAAACCGATGCT
This sequence comes from bacterium, assembly GCA_030247525.1. Classification (NCBI taxonomy): domain Bacteria; species bacterium. The sequence goes on from JAOTSC010000039.1 coordinate 9,937, forward strand.
CGTCCCCCCCGATCCCGACGACGACCGCGAAGCGATTCTCGAAGTCCGTGCCGGCACCGGTGGGGAGGAAGCGTCGTTATTCGCCGGTGAGTTATTGCGGATGTATCAGCGTTGGATCGAAAAGAAACGTTGGAAGTGGGAACTGCTTTCGATGTCGGAAGCGGAACAAGGCGGCGTGAAGGAAGCGGTCGTCGCCATTTCGAGCGAAGGGGCATACGGTACGCTGAAATATGAGTCGGGCGTTCACCGGGTACAGCGTGTTCCCACCACCGAAGCGCAGGGTCGCATCCACACTTCGGCGGCATCGGTCGCAGTTCTGCCGCAAGCGGAAGAGGTCGATGTCGTAATCGATGAAAAGGAATTGCGAATCGATACCTATCGTGCGAGCGGCGCTGGAGGTCAGCATGTGAATATGACCGACTCGGCAGTGCGGATTACTCACTTGCCATCGAATATTGTGGTGACTTGCAGCGATGAGCGTTCGCAAATCAAAAATCGCGCCCGGGCGATGACGATTCTACGTACCCGATTATTCGACCGTGCGGTTCAGAATAAGCAACAGAAGGAAGCGGCAGCGCGGAAAGAGATGGTCTCGACCGGCGACCGTTCTGCGAAAATCCGTACCTACAATTATCCCCAAAGCCGGATTACCGATCATCGTATCAATCTCACGTTGTACAATCTCCCGGAATTTCTCGGCGGTGAAATCGACGATATGCTGAAAGCGCTGGCAATCGCCGACCGTTCGGAGCGGCTTGCCCGGATGGTGCAACACCCGTCGTGAAAACTGTCCGCGACGTTCTTCTCTCCAGTCAACAATACTTGGAGCAAACCGGAAATTTCCTCCCGGCGGATGCCCGCCGGGAAGCGGAATTCCTCATTGCGGCGGTACTGGGCTGTAAACGGATCGAAGTCTATTTGCGGCACGATCAACCGTTGCGCGAACAGGAATTGTCGTTATTGCGCGACTATCTGAAAGCGCGCGGGAAACATATTCCGTTTCAAAGAATCGTTGGCACAGTAGAATTCCTGAATGAGAAAATTCCGGTGCCCGAGCATGTGTTTATACCCCGCCCGGAAACGGAGGAGTGGGTCGCTTGGCTGATTTCGCTTCCGGAAACCCTTTTCCCAATACAAAAGCCGCCGGAACGAATTTTCGAGATCGGAGTCGGCTCCGGGGTCATTGTAAACTCCTTACTCAAACATTGGAAGAATACCACTGCTGTCGGTATCGATATCAGCGAAGCGGCGATACAAAACGCCGGTGTCGTGGCAAAATCGCTGCGTAACGAAAACCGTCTTTCACTCCAAAAAATTCGCGCCGGGAAATTTTCCTTAAACCCCAACGAAAAGCGATTCGATTTGGTCGTATCCAATCCCCCTTACATTGCCGAAACCGAGCGCAGCTTGCTCGCTCCCGAAGTCTTAAATGATCCGCCGGAAGCGCTATTCGGCGGTACCGACGGATTGGAAGCGTATCGCACCTTTGCCATAAAACTGCCGGAATGGTTACAACCAAACGGAGCTTTTGCTTTTGAGATTGGTTATCAACAAGCGGATTCAGTTACTGCCATTTTGCAACCAATCGCCAAGAGCATATTTGTACGGAATGATCTCGCTGGATTGCCGCGACTCATTGGAGGAATCCTCGCATGAAACGGACGCAACAAATCCTGGAGTTACTACGTGCCTTTTCCGACACTCCGGTACCCGAATCGTTTTTGATTCGGAAAATCGGCGTACCACCGAAACAAGTAGGGAGATTTACCGAAGCGCTGGACGAGTTAGTTGCCGAGGGGCGAATCGTGGACACTGGACACGGCTATGTTCTTACATCGCAGCGCCGTGAAGTTGCCACTGGCCGCATCATCATCAAAGATGAAGGATTCGGGTTTCTCGTTCCGGAGCAAGGGGAAGGGGAAGACTTCTATGTTCCGCGCAGCGGTTTCGGTTTAGCCCGGAATGGCGACACTGTTTTGGCAAGCGTCCGTCGGCTTGGTGGCGGCAGAGCGGAAGCGTTTGTGCAAAAAGTTCTCGAACGTTCCACCCGCGCAACTTTAGGGTTATATGTCGGCGGCGGTGGCGGCGGGTATGTCATTCCCGAGAATTTACCCGGTGTTCGGCGAATTCTAATTGCTGGCGGCAATACCTGTGGAGCGAAAGATCAACAAAAAGTCGAGGTGGAACTTCCCGAGAACCAACCGCTGCAAGAAACGCTCAAAGGGCGCATTGTAAACGTTCTTGGTTATCCCGGCTCGTTGGCTGCGGAGCGAGCGACCCTGTTACGGATGCACGGTTTCCCGTTGGTGTTTACGAAGGAAGCGATAGCTGCCGCCGAAGCTTTGTCCGCTGAAGAACTTACGGCAAGCGATGACCATCGGGAAGATTTAACCGATATGGTTTGTTGTACCATCGATCCGGCGAGTGCGAAGGATTTCGATGATGCCGTGACATTAGAACCTCGCGGCGACGGTTGGCTGGCTGCGGTTCATATTGCCGACGTCTCGCACTATGTGACACCGGGCAGCGAGATCGACCGGGAAGCGGTGAAGCGGGCAACTTCGGTGTATCTGCCGCAAGGCGCTTCGCCAATGTTACCGGAGAAACTCACAGGTGATATCTGTTCGCTTCGTCCAAATGAAAGGCGACGAGCTGTTAGCGTCATTTTTGAGATTACCGACGAAGGCGAGATTCTTTCCCGAAAAGTAGTGCGTTCGTGGATTCAATCGCGACGACGATTTACCTACGAAGAAGTGCAGGAACTCCTCGACGAATACGACCGGAAACGCGGCTCGGCGAATCGCTGGAGCAAACGGCTCGATTATGGAATAGCGGAACCGTGGGAAGCGCGGGTTGCCGGATACCGTTGGTTCGCAAGGATTTTACGCGAAGAGCGGTTTGCATTAGGTGGTTTAGAGTTTGAGACCGAAGAAGTCGAAGTTGAATTAGATACACACGGAAAAGCCGTTCGCGTCTATCCCCGCCCTCGGATCGAAAGTTATTCGGTAATAGAAGAGTGGATGTTGTTGGCGAATCGCACCGTTACCGAATTGTTTGAGCAACGGATCGGTAAGAAGTCGCCGTTTGTATATCGCGTCCACGAAAAGCCCGACGATGGAAAGGTGAGCGAATTCGTTCTGTTTGCCGAGGATCTCGGTTATCCGTGGACGGGTGGCGATCCCACCGATTCGCTTGCCTTGCAGAAATTCATTCACACTTTACAGAATGCGCCCGATTCGCATTTGCTAAACGATATGGCGATTCGCAGCATGATGCGCGCACAGTACACCACCGAAAATGTCGGACACTTCGGTCTTGGCTTCGATTGGTATACCCACTTTACGAGTCCGATTCGGCGTTATCCCGATGTGATGGTGCATCGACTGCTCATCGATTTTCTCATCGAGAAAACGAAGAAACGGGCTCCAGACTCGCTCCATGAAGAGCTGGTGAAACTATGCCGCCACAGTTCCGAACGGGAGCAGGCAGCCACCGAAGCCGAACGAGAGGGCGTCAAGTGGAAGCAAGTGGAATACCTCGAGCGTTTCCTCGAGCAGACGTTGGAAGCCGTCATTGTCGCTGTAAAAACGCGCGGTGTGTTCATTCAACTGGTGGATACGCTCGCTCAAACATTTCTGCCGGTTGATCGGTTGGCGAATGAGTACTTGGTGTATCATCCCCGTAGCCATGTTCTGCGCAGCCGCTCGGGGCGTTTCGTCTACCGGTTGGGCGACCGGATTCAAGTGATGGTCGATCAAGTCGATTTGGTGCGGCATCGGGTGGAATGCTCATTGGTTACCGAACGGAAACTGCTGCCGAAAGTGTTGGATACCGATAGTGATGTGCCAAAAATCGAGCGGAAACAGAAATGGAACGAGCGGGTAACCGGCGGCAGGCACCACTCAAAACAAAAACCGATGAAACGAAATCCCCACGGAAGACATCGTTAAATGAGTCTCGACGAAAACAACTCACAACCATTCCGGTTTGAATTATTGACCGGGGAAAAAGTCTCGTCCCGCCGGGGACGGCTCTATACACCCCACGGTATTATCGAAACGCCGACCTTTTGGCCGGTGGGAACCATCGGCGCAGTGAAGTTATTGACGCCTTGGCAACTGCTCGCGACGAATGCCCAAGGGATGTTATCGAATACCTACCATTTGATGCTGCGGCCAGGCACGAAAGCGTTAATTGAATTGGGCGGGTTGCACCGATGGGGATGTTGGCAAAAACCACTCTTAACCGATTCGGGTGGCTTTCAAGTAATGTCCCATGCTCCTCGCCGCAAACTCTCGGAGGATGGTGTCACTTTTCAATCACATTTGAATGGTGACACTTTTCATTTGACCCCGGAAGAATCGATCGGAATTCAACGCGCTATCGGCGCTGACATCATCTTCATGCTCGATGTCTGTCCCCCCTTTGGTGCACCGGAAATAGAGATGCGGGAAGCCCACGAGCGTACTTTGCGGTGGGCGAGTCGTAACCGGCAGGCTTTCCGGGATTTACCCCCGTTATATGGCAACGAGCAAACGCTTTGGCCGGTGGTACAAGGGGGAACCGACCTAACCTTGCGGAAAGAGTCGGCTGAAGCATTATCGGAAGGGAACGACTTTGGTTATGCCGTTGGCGGATTAGCGGTCGGCGAACCGAAGGAACTGATGTGGCCGGCAACCGCGGCTGTTACGGAAACGCTGCCGGTTCATGCTCCGAAACATTTATTGGGAGTTGGAACACCCGAAGATTTACTCGATGCGATTGTGTTGGGTATCGATTCCTTCGATTGTGTGCTACCTACCCGGAATGCGCGGCACGGCATTGCTTTTACCTCGCACGGTATCGTCCGGATCAAGAACGAGAAGTACAAATTGGATGAATTACCGCTTGATCCTACTTGTAAATGCGATGTTTGTAATGGTGAAACCGGAGGAATTTCGCGATCACTGCTCCGGCACTTATATTTTGCAGCGGAACCGAATGCTCAGGCATTACTTACGTATCATAATGTAACCTATTATCATCGTTTGCTTTCCGATGCCCGCTCTGCTATCGAACAGAACCGGTATCCGTCCTTTGTCGCGGAAACGAAAGCGCGATGGCGCGAATTATAAAACTTTGAATCATCCGGATGAGGGCATCTCAGAAAGCACTCATTACCACGGAAAGGAACACGGAGAAACGACCCATGCATTTCAATTGGATTTTACTACAAGCGGCTTCCAATCCGCAACAACCGCAAGGTATGTCGCTGTTCGGCTTTTTGCCGATTGTCCTGGTGTTTGTCGTGATGTATTTTTTCTTAATCCGACCACAGGCTAAGAAAGCGAAAGAGCATCAGAAACTGCTCGATTCAATTACTGCCGGTACTGAAATTGTAACCAGCGGTGGTATTCACGGACGGGTGAAGGGTGTGAAGGGTCAGAACAACGAAATTCTGATTTTGGAGATTGCCGAAGGATTAAAAGTCGAAATCGACCGTGCCGCTGTGGCGCGGGTGAAAGGTGGAGAGGGTAAGTAACCGGTGAAATTGGGTGTTCGGATTTTTGGCGACCGGGTTTTAAAGCAACGAGCGGAACCGGTTATTGAGTTTGACGATTCGTTACGCGAGCTAACGGAAGCGATGAAGGAGACGATGTTAGAGTCCGATGGTATCGGACTTGCCGCTCCGCAGGTCGGCGTTCTGAAACGACTTTTCATTATGGGGGTACCCCATAATATGAAAGAGCGGGAAGGCGCTCGCGAATGGTATGTAGTGATTAATCCCGTGTTTCTCGAAAAGTCCGATACCGATGTCGTAATGGAAGAAGGGTGTTTGTCGTTTCCCGGCTTGTACTTTGAAGTCGGTCGTCCCGATGCGGTTTCGATTAAGTATCAGGACGAATATGGCAATGAGAAAACCCTCGACGCCGAGGGGGTGCTTGCCCGCGTTATCCAACACGAATACGATCATCTCGATGGTACTCTCTTTATTGATAGGATCTCGGCTTTCAAGCGGTCACTACTCAGAAATAAGTTGAAAAAACTACAGGAAGAAAACCAATAACGGAAACGAACAAGAAAGAAAGTAGCGGGCGGGTGAATATCCGCCCATCGTCTTTTAATCCATTCAATGCATGAACAATATGAAACTTGTATACTTCGGCACACCGGATTTTGCGGCTAAGATACTGCACGGACTGCTATCCAATCCGTTGGAGGCTGAAGTAGCGCTGGTCGTTACCGGGAAAAGCAAGCCCCGCGGTCGGCATTCCTTGGTTCCCACCCCGGTCGCTCAAACCGCGCAAGAATTTGCTCTACCGGTATTCGAGTGCGACTCCCCCAAAGACCCCTTACTGGTGCAAACAATTCAAGAAATTCAGCTCGATTTAGGTGTAATCGTTGCGTGGCGAATTTTACCGGAGGCGGTTTTTGCTGCGCCAAAACTCGGAACGATTAATTTGCATGGTTCGTTGCTGCCGTTGTACCGCGGGGCTGCGCCAGTGCAACGCGCCGTCTGGAATGGAGCGAGGGAAACTGGACTTACCGTGTTCCGGTTAGACCGTAACATTGACACCGGAAACATCCTCCTATCAAAGAGCGTTGAAGTATCAAAGAGCGATACGAGTGGCGATATCTTTGAGAAGTTTGTTCCGGTTGGTATCGATTTGCTACGGGAAGCGATTCATCGGTTTGTAATGGGAATTGTTGAAACTGTGCCACAACCGATGATTGGCGCGACTCCCGCCCCTAAAATTAAACCGGAGGAACGCTGGATCGACTGGACACAACCAGTGGAGTATGTGCGGCGTCACATCCATGCTTTATCGCCAGAACCGGGGGCAGTTACCATTGTCGACAAAGAACGCGTATTACTTTATCGAGTGGCTGTCGATTTAAATGCAACCGAAACAGCGCCACCCGGCACTATACGAATTGAAAAGAAAAATTGGCGGGTTCGATGCGGCGACGGTTGGCTGCAAATCATAGAAGCGGCGCGTGAAGGTCGTAAAGTGTTAACTGGTTCCGAATTTGCGAACGGTATGGTGTCGTGGAATGGAAAGCGCTTTATAGATGAAGTCAGTCCACAATAATATGTTTTTCTCGTATCACATGATGCACAAATGGAATGTAGTTGTGCTTGTCAGGAAGATAGTAAGGTTATCCCATATGGGAGGAGTAAGTTAGGATGTTTCCGATTTTCGATTCGTCGATGCTGATTGTTCTTCCCGCCGTAGCTTTGGCGTTCTGGGCACAATCGAGAGTACGTTCGTCGTATCAAAAGATGTCGCAGATTTCGTCGAGTTCTGGTTTGACCGGAGCGCAAGTTGCTCGTCGAATTCTTGATAGCAATGGACTGCACGACGTAAAAGTCGAAGCGGTCCAAGGTGAGTTGTCGGATCATTACGATCCGCGGGATCGCGTAGTGCGATTATCCGAAGGAATTTTCGGCAGCCGGTCGCTGGCGGCGTTAGGGGTTGCCGCACACGAATGCGGGCATGCGATCCAACACGCTTCGGCGTATGCTTTTTTGAAGTTTCGCCACACCTTGCTGGGACCGGCGAACATCGGTAGCACACTTGCGATTCCGATGTTTTTAATCGGGATGTTTATTAATGCTTTTAGTTTTTTGACAACCCTCGGAATCGTATTTTTTTCGTTCGCGGTGTTGTTTCACATCATTACACTACCGGTTGAATTTGACGCTTCACGCCGAGCGTTGCGAATTCTTGGCGGCAGCGGTTACATTTCCGATTCGGAAATCTCCGGTACGCGAAAAGTTTTGGATGCCGCAGCTTGGACTTATGTCGCTTCGGCTTTAATGGCAGTCTTACAACTCATACAATTACTCGTGATGCGCGGACGCGAAGAGTAAGAACAGATGGCAACTGATGTATCAATCGAACAACTTAGACAACGGGGGAGTTCATCCAATGGAAGAAATGAAAACTGGAAACACGCTGCCGCGAGGTGAAAAAGGGCGCTCGGGACCACGGAATCCGCAAGCGGGAGCGGAACGCAACCAACGCGCACTGGCAAGACAAGCGGCAATGGAAGTACTAACCCGCATTGAAAAACCTGGTCCACCGTTATCGGTTCGTCTGAGCCGGGTGTTTGAAGATATGGAACTTTCCGATGTCGACCGTGCACTCGCTACCGAGTGGTGTAGTGGTGTGTTACGACAACGTTCAACTTTGGAAGGTTGGTTGGCTTCCTTATACCAAGGACCTATGACGAGATTGCGACCCGATTTCCGTTGGCATTTGCTGATGGGATTGTATGGTTTGCGATTTCTGGACAAAGTGCCCCATTACGCCGTCGTTTTTGAAGCGGTCGAAATGGCACGGGCGAAGTATGGCGAAGGCGCTGCTCGACTAACCAATGCATTACTACGCAGTGCTCAATCCTCCGAACCGCCGGTGGCAGCAACCTCAACAATCGCTGACGAATTTGCGGCGGAGTATTCACATCCGGTATGGTTGGTGAAAAGATGGATCGATGCCCTGGGTGAAGCTCGCACGAAAGAATTGCTCGAGTGGAACCAATCACCCGCACCGCTCTGGGTGCGGATCAATCCACTTCGCACCACCGTCGAGCAGTTCATGAAAATCCTCGCCGATGAAGGCGTCGAAGCGCGACAATCGGAGTATTTACCGGAATTTGTCGAGTTAATCGGTCGGGTTCGACTTCGCGGCTGGGCGCCGTTGGTGGAAGGGAAATGTACCGTACAGGATTTTGGCAGCGGTATTCCAGTCCACATCCTCGATCCGAAACCGGGCGAACGAGTTCTCGATCTCTGCTCTGCTCCGGGCGGTAAAACGACGCAAATCGCTGAACGGATGAAGAACGAAGGAAAAGTCGTGGCAGTCGATGTCAGTGAGAAACGGTTGGAGTTGGTGAAAGATGGCGTTAAGCGCCTCGGATTAAGCTGTATCGAGCCGGTGCTCATGGACGGCCGCGAGTTTGCCTTCGATGAGTTGTTCGATGCGATTCTAACCGACGTTCCGTGTTCGGGAACTGGCGTCATGGCGTCCCGCGCCGATTTACGGTGGCGGCGGCAGGAAAGCGATCTCGACGAACTGAAGTCGTTACAGTCACAACTTGCTGATCGCGCGGCAACGCTATTGAAGCCGGGGGGAAGATTGGTATATTCCACTTGTTCCCTCGAACCGGATGAGAACCAACGGCAAATCCATGAATTTCTCGAACGGCATCCCGAGTTTTACATCGAAACCGGCGAAGATAAACTTCCGCCATTCCGGGTCGATGAGGGAATGTGGCAGTCGTGGCCGCCCCGCGATAAATTCGGTGGCACTTTCGTAGCTCGATTGGTGAAGCGAATGTGATTTCCTTACTACAAGGAATTGGTCGTGCGGCAGCCCGAGTGTTGGTAATTCTCCTCACTTGGGCTGTCCTCATTTTAGTCGTCGACAAAGTCGCGTTGCCATTCTATACCCGAAAATTTACCGAGTCGCAAGTACCGAAATTGACCGGGCTTCCCTTGTATGAAGCAACCCAAGCGGCGGAACATGCCGGGTATAAAGTGGTGCGTGAGCGCAGCCGTCCTGACGCGAAAGCCCTACCCGAAACAGTCGTTGAACAACGTCCCAGTTCCAGTGGAAGAGCTAAAGCTGGTCGGACGATTTATGTCACAGTTGCCGCTCGTGCCGCTCAAGTGAGCGTTCCCAATTTGTTTGAGTTATCTCCTCGCGAAGCAGAGTTAAAAATCGATGAATCCGGGTTGACATACCTTGGTCAAAGCTCAGAATTTGTCCCCTCAGATTTGATCGCTCCCGGTTTTGTAGCGCGTCAAGAACCCTCGGCTGGCACGTTGGTAAAACTGGCGACGCCGGTTCGTATTTTCCTTTCCAGCGGACCGGAAGAAGGGAAAGCGACGGTACCAGATCTCTCGGGAATGACCATCGAGCAAGCAGCGAGTAAGGCGATGGCACTGGGATTTATCTTATCCGAACCGATGTATGAACGAAGTCTTAGTGTGAGTGAGGGGAGAGTTTTGCGGCACACACCCGAACCAGCGACCGTTGTTGCTCGCGGTACTTACATTGACCTGATCGTTTCGAGTGGAAAGTAAGAACTATCAAAGACCCGCAACTCATCTAATCATTTTGTAACTCGATCCCCGGAGTATGCATGAACAACTCAATATATCTCGCCCCTTCTCTCCTTGCCGCTGACTTCTCGCAACTCGACCGGCAACTTGCCGCAGTGGAGCAAGCCGGCGCCGATTGGATTCACTTGGATGTGATGGACGGTCGATTTGTTCCTCCGATTACATTCGGTGATGTCATTTGCTCAGCTGTAAAAAAATGCACAAAACTTCCACTCGATGTTCACTTGATGATTGTTGAGCCGGAGCGACAAATTGAAGCATTCGCAAACGCGGGTGCCGATTATCTCACTGTGCATGTTGAGACTTGTCCTCACTTACAGCGGGTATTGCAGGAAATTCGTAAGGCGGGTATGAAGCCGGGAGTAACGCTAAATCCGGGTACATCAGTAAAGCTGCTGGAACCAATACTCGAAGAAGTCGATTTAATCCTTGTGATGTCGGTGAATCCCGGGTGGGGTGGTCAATCGTATCTTCCCATCGCCAATACTAAATTGCGGCAATTATCGTTGTGGCGGAAAGAATTCAATTTGAGCTACCGGATCGAAGTTGATGGTGGAGTCGATGTGAAAACAGCGAAAGCGGCGGTAGAAGCTGGCGCCGATGTATTGGTAGCTGGGACCGCTGTGTTTCGCGGTAACATTCCCCATAACATCCAAGCCCTGCGCGAGGCGATTCAATGAGTGATTTTGGCGATACCATGTACCGCGATGACAAGGTAGAGATTTATTGTGTTGTAGTTGGCGCATTGGAAGTGAATTGCTATTTGGTGATTCATTGCAATAGCCGGAACTGTTGGATTGTCGATCCCGGCGGCGATCCCGATGCGATTACTGCCGAGGTAACAAAACGGTTTGCGAATCCGGTTGCGATTGTCAATACCCACGGTCATGGTGATCATATTGGCGCGAACACGGCGATAAAGCAACACTACAACATTCCGATTTGGGCTCCGGTTGGCGACGCTGAAATGCTTGCCGATCCTTGGAAGAATTTTTCAGCGGCATACGGTTCGCCAATAACATCACCTGTGCCGGAGCGATTGTTGCTCGATAACGAGCAACTTTGGCTGGACGATATTGCCTTTGAAGTGCGCCATGCTCCGGGGCATACGACCGGTGAGATTTTGCTCTATCACGCCGATGTACTGCTCGTGGGTGATGTGTTATTCGCCGGCAGTGTTGGCAGAACTGATTTACCCGGCGGCGATAGTGAGCAGTTGTGGCAATCGATTAAAAACAGAATACTTACATTGCCGGAAACCACAATTATACTACCCGGTCACGGCCCCGCGACTACCTTAGAGTTGGAGTTGCAGTTAAATCCTTTTATTCAGGACGACGGTAAATATTTGCGCGAGATGTAGATCAACGATAATGAATAACGAACCTTCCAGCATCTTTTCCGATTTTCTCAGCGCTTCCCGGATGGAAGGGGCAAGTGAAGCGACCGTATCGGCATATTCAAGCGATCTTGCGATTTGGCAAGTAGCCCTTGACCAAAAGGGAAAGAACGTTGATCAGGTAACCACATCCGAATTAGAAGAAATATTACTTATATGGCTAAAGCCAACGAATGAGGAACCGGGTGTCGCGCGCAGCACTTTACAACGTAGAGTTTCTGCACTCCGCAGCTACTATAATTGGCGGTTGCGGATGCGGCTTGGCGACCGTAATCCCGCCGAAGCGGTAGCAACGCCGGCTCATCGACGACCATTGCCGAAAGTATTGTCGATTGAAGAAGTCGGTTCGATCTTGGATCGACCGGATACCTCAACCACTGCCGGGTTACGCGACCGGGCGATTCTTGAATTGTTGTATGGCACTGGTGCACGAGTTAGCGATGTGGTCGGATTGGAAACGAATCGACTGTTTCTCGAAGATGGCTATTTGGTTTATTACGGGAAGGGGAGCAAAGAGCGTCAAGTGCCGTTGGTCGGTGCTGCGGCGGAATGGCTCCGCCGTTGGTTAGTCGATGGCAGACCGGAATACGTTGCGAAGTGGTTAAAACGAAAACGTTCCGTGCGAAAGCAGGCGCCGGATATCACAGTTTTTCTCAACCAGCACGGCGGTCCGCTCACCCGCGATGGGATCACAAAAATCGTGATGCAATACATCCTGTCGGCATTACCGAAAGGGCGGGCATCGCTGCATTCCTTTCGCCATTCCTTTGCGACCCACTTACTGGAGAATGGCGTAAATCTTCGCATTGTGCAGGAGCTGCTCGGCCATGTGTCGATTGAAACCACTGTGATCTACACCCATTTTTCACGGGACTATCTCGCCGATGTCGTCCGTAATTGTCATCCGCGCAGTAGATGAGTTATGATCAAGCAAATTCACATACTGTCAATTCTGAGCATATTCTTGTTGATGGCGATTAACATCTCATTCGCACAAACCGAGTTCACATCCGATCAACAGCGACGGGCAAATCAATTGGTATCGCTATTTGAACACGGCACCATCGAGATTCGATACGACGATGTTGATAACTTAGACGATGGGCGCGGCTACACTTGTGGACGTGGAGGGTTTACCACCGCTACCGGTGATGTTTTGGAAGTTGTGAAACGATATTTAAAGCATTATCCCGATTCGCCGTTGTCTGTGTATCTACCCGAGTTAAAGCGATTAGCGAAGGCTAAGAGTGATGCAGTTGAGGGGTTACCCGGATTTCCCGAAGCGTGGAAAGCAGAATCGGAAAAGCCCCAGTTCTGTGATGCACAGGACGCAGTGATCGATGAGTGGTATTGGAAACCGGCGCAAACGGTAGCGGAAAAGAATGGCATTGTTTCACCGTTAGGAATCGCGATTCTGTTCGATACGATTATCCAACACGGAGACGGTTCTGACGCAGACGGCTTAGGTTCCCTGCTCCGCCGAACCCGCAGCCATTGCGACGGTTCGCCCAAAGGGGGTAAAGTTACCGAAGCGAAATTCCTGCGGGTATTTTTGGCAACCCGTCGGGCGACCCTGGAGCATGCCCACGATTCCGATACCCGAGAAGTATGGTCAAAATCGACCGGACGGATCGATGTGTTGGAATCGCTCTTGCATGCAGGTAACTTCGAGTTGCAGGGACCACTCAAGATTCGTACGAAGCACCACAAGGCAAATATTCCTTAAAGTTTCTTGGTTGTAATGAACGAAAACATGTCACAACTCTTCATCTGGCTCTTGTTGCTGCCGCCGCTTGTATTGTCGTTGACAATGCACGAGTATGCGCACGCCCGGATCGCGTATTTGTTGGGCGATCCTACTGCCGCGCAACGGGGACGCCTGACGATGAATCCGTTGAAGCACATCGATTGGCTCGGTTTGTTTTTGCTGTTTGTGATCAAGTTCGGTTGGGCGAAACCGGTGCCGGTGAATCCCAATTACTTCAACAACCCCCGCCGCGATATGCTCTGGGTTGCACTTGCCGGGCCAGCCACCAACTTGACGATCTCTTTGGTGTGTGCTGTATGGCTTCGATTAGTTGGATTTGATGGTGGTGCGAATGACTTAATCCAAGCAGTCGTCGAGTACACGATGGTAGTAAACGTTTATCTCGCCATCTTCAATTTGTTGCCAATACCACCGCTTGACGGTTCCAGAATTTTAACTGGTTTGCTACCCGAAAGACTTGCTGTTGCGTATGCTTCACTGGAGCGGTATGCACTATTTCTTATTGCCGGACTATTTTTATACATTCAGTTTGTCGACCAGAAGATTGTCCATCAGTTAGTGGGTCCCTTTACCAATCTCATTTACTCTGTTGCAGGAGGCTAAGTCGGGTATGCGGACACGTTGGTTTCTGATTCTGTTAGCAGTTAGTGTGCTATCCTTTGGGGTAGCAAATGCAATCCGTTACAGTCATAAACTACCGCCTAAGCCAGCCGAGCCAATTGTCCTCGATACCGCTGCCGCCAATGAGAGTGCCATTGAAGAGGATATTCC